>CBDUBH010000035.1:0-34877 GCA_965365345.1 uncultured Melioribacteraceae bacterium | reverse complement strand
AACCTTGGATTTGGTGTAAGCTATGTTCTCCCTATAATTGCCACTGGTTTGGTTGCTAAAAAGGGAAGTTTTTTTATTGTTGAAAACCCAGAAGCACACTTGCATCCTGCAGCACAATCTAAGATTGGAAGATTTTTAGCTATGGTAGCAAGTGCTGGTGTTAATGTGGTTGTCGAAACTCACAGCGACCATATCATTAATGGACTTCAAATTGCGGTTGCTAAAAAAGAAATAAAAAATGATCAAGTTACAATAAATTATTTCAATCATGATGAGGAAAGTATTCAACCTATAGTTCAAAGTATAGCTTTAACTGATCAAGGTGAGCTTTCTATGTGGCCTAGAGGTTTTTTTGATCAAACACAAGTTGATTTTGCTGAATTAATTTCTTCGAGGAAAAGTAATGCTTAATTATTTTCTATACAATCAATCAATTGAACTAAATGACCAAAGGAAGTTTATATCTGGATTCGAAGAAATAATTCCCATAAAAGTTGAATGTGAACAATTTGATCATTTGTATAAACATGACTCTGTATGGGCTCTAAAAAACGTACTTGACCTTTTTTATAATAATTCTTTTTCATCAGCAGCCATTATTAAATTTATTGAGCAATTAAACAGTTGTGAAATTAGTACATTTGAAGAGAATCTACTAGATCAAAACTTTCCTAATATGTTCAATGCATTTTTAGGTATTGATTTTTCTATAACAAATGTTTCACTAAACCGAAGAATAAATAATTTAACTTCTTTTTTAGATTGCAAACAAAAATATATTTGGAGTCTAACTCCGACAACATTTTGGCAAAGACGGGATTTTCTTTTTCCACACTTAGTTTTATGTGGTGAAGTTGAAAGCCAACTAAGTAAGATCGGCAATTCTAGTTATTTTAATCAAATAATAAAAAAATTGAAAACTTTTGATCAAGCAATTAAATTATGGAACAATGGTAATTTTAATTATCGTTTAATAAATCAAGGTTATTCTTTGAATATTTCTCCTGAATCTGAACAAACAATGGCAAAATATGGAAATGAACGTGTTTTTTCGCTTCCAGATGGAAGCAGGAAAAATTTTGAATTACACATTAAGACAGGAGATTTACGTTTCCATTTTTATGCTGATAATGTTTCACATAAGGTCTACATTGGATATATCGGGCCCCATTTAACTATTGTTTCTGATTAAAAATATGAAAATCACCGAATCCGCCATAGAAATTCTCTCAATCGAGCAGCTTGAAGATCAAGGCTATAAGTATATCTACGCACCAGATATAGCTCCGGATATGGATAACGCGGAAAGAAAATCTTTTGAAGATGTACTGCTCATTGAACGCTTGCAAAATGCTGTCGGCAGAATAAATCCAAATATTCCAAAAGAGGCAAGAGAAGACGCTATAAAGCAGATTCAGAGATTAAGCTCACCGGAACTTATCTCAAATAATGAAACATTTCACCGGATGCTTACCGAAGGAATAAATGTAAGCTATCAAAAAGACGGACAAAGCAGAGGTGATTTAGTTTGGCTTGTAGATTTTCAAAATCCCGAAAATAATGATTTTGTGGTTGCTAATCAGTTTACTGTAATATCATCAAATACACTCAGCGGAACGGTAAATAAAAGACCGGACATAGTTCTGTTTGTAAACGGTATTCCACTTGTTGTAATAGAATTAAAGAATGCTGTTGATGAAAACGCTACAGTAAAAACAGCTTTCAAGCAGATTCAGACGTACAAAGAAGCCATTCCGGATCTTTTCACGTACAACGCATTTACTATAATCTCTGATGGATTAGAAGCTAAAGCCGGAACAATATCAGCCGGATTAAGCCGCTTTATGTCATGGAAATCCTCTGACGGCAAAAAAGAAGCTTCTCACTTAATAAGCGAACTTGAAACACTTATCAAGGGAATGCTGAACAAGCAGACTCTGCTTGATCTAGTGCGGCATTTCATAGTGTTTGAAAAATCAAAAAAAGAAGACTCCGTAACACGTATCACCACGATTGAAACAGTAAAAAAGCTTGCAGCTTATCACCAATACTATGCAGTAAACAAAGCAGTTGAAAATACAATTACAGCATCATCTGAACAAGGCAACAGAAAGGGTGGGGTTGTTTGGCATACGCAAGGAAGCGGCAAATCCTTATCGATGGTATTCTATACCGGCAAGATTGTTTTAGATCTTGATAATCCGACTATACTTGTAATCACTGACCGCAATGATTTAGATGATCAGTTATTTGATACATTCGCCTCGTCAAAACAGCTTCTAAGGCAAGAGCCGGTGCAAGCAGAAAACAGAGATCACTTAAAGGAACTGCTTAAAGTAGCCTCCGGCGGAGTTGTATTTACTACAATACAGAAGTTTCAACCGGATGAAGGCAATATCTATGAAAAACTTTCAGACCGAAAGAACATAGTTGTAATTGCTGATGAAGCTCATAGAACCCAGTACGGCTTCAAAGCAAAAACCATTGATGATAAAGATGAAAACGGCAATGTAGTAGGTAAAAAGGTTGTATACGGTTTTGCCAAGTACATGCGGGATGCTCTTCCAAATGCAACTTACTTGGGCTTTACCGGAACACCTATTGAAAGCTCTGATGTGAACACTCCGGCAGTATTCGGCAGTTACATCGATGTTTATGATATTGCGCGCGCTGTTGATGACGGAGCAACAGTAAGGATTTACTACGAAGGAAGACTTGCAAAAATAAATTTAAGCTCTGAGGGCAAAAAACTAGTCGATGAGTTAGATGATGAGCTTGAAAAAGAAGATCTATCTCTATCCCAGCAAATAAAAGCTAAGTGGACGCAGTTAGAAGCATTAGTCGGAAGTCCAGATAGATTAAAACAGATAGCGCTTGATATAGTAACTCATTTTGAGCTAAGGCAAGAGGTCTTTGAAGGCAAAGCGATGATAGTTGCAATGTCCAGAAGAATAGCTTCTGAACTCTACGATGAGATAATTAAAATAAGACCGGACTGGCACAGCAAAGATTTAAGAAAAGGCGTAATCAAAGTGGTTATGACAGCTTCATCTTCAGACGGTCCAAGCCTAGCAAAACACCACACCACAAAAGAAGAAAGGCGAACGCTTGCCGACAGGATGAAAGATCCGGATGATGAGTTAAAGCTTGTGATTGTGAGAGATATGTGGCTTACCGGATTTGATGTTCCGCCGCTTCACACGCTTTATTTAGATAAGCCTATGAAAGGCCATAACTTAATGCAAGCAATTGCAAGAGTAAATAGAGTTTATAAAGATAAACCGGGCGGACTGATTGTAGATTATCTCGGAATAGCATCAGACCTAAAGAAAGCTCTTTCGTTTTATTCAGACAGCGGAGGTAAAGGCGATCCGGCAGTAGCTCAAGAGAAAGCAGTGCAGATAATGCTTGAGAAATTGGAAGTAGTATCCCAGATGTTTTTGGAAAAGCCGGTAAAACAATACTCAAAAGATTATGAAGATCTTGTCAAAGATCCTATGGTTCCATACATAGGCAAAGACAGAGGCCTTCTATATGAGGAATATTTCACTGCTGATACAAACACAAAATTAAAGATTATTTTAGCAGCTGAAGAACATATACTAAGTCTGGATAACGGAAAGAAAAGATTTATAGATGAGGTTACTGCACTTTCCAGTGCTTTTGCAATTGCCATTCCGCATGACAAGGCAATGGATGTAAAAGATGAAGTAGCATTCTTTCAAGCTGTAAAGGCAAGGCTTACAAAATTCAACACCGGTTCAAACGGAAGATCAGATGAAGAGATTGAAACTGCTATCCGCCAAGTAATAGATAAAGCATTAGTTACGGAAAAAGTAATTGATATATTTGATGCAGCCGGAATTAAGAAACCCGATATATCCATTTTGTCGGAAGATTTTCTTCTGGAAGTAAAGAACATGGAGCATAAGAATATTGCTCTGGAAGTTTTAAGAAAACTGCTTAACGATGAGATAAAAGCCCGCATAAAAACAAATCTTGTTCAAGGCAAATCCTTAATGGAGATGCTCGAGTCATCAATTAAAAAATACCATAATAAAATCTTAACCGCAGCCGAAGTAATTGAAGAGCTGATTTCATTGGGTAAAGAAATTAAGAACTTAGATAAAGAACCCGAAGAGATGGGAATGTCTTCCTACGAATATGCTTTCTATACCGCTATTGCAAACAATGAAAGCGCGCGTGAGTTGATGCAGAAAGATAAGCTCCGGGAGTTAGCTGTTGTGCTATTTGAAAAAGTAAAACAGAACGCTTCGATAGATTGGACTATAAAAGAAAGTGTAAAGGCAAAGCTAAAAGTGATCGTTAAAAGAACTCTGCGCCAGTTCGGCTATCCTCCGGATATGCAGATGCTTGCAACTGAAACCGTGCTTAAGCAAGCTGAACTGATTGCTAATGAATTAACACTCTAAGTATTAATATTAGTCTTTATCCGGATCTTGTTGCTAAAAAAAATGCTATTTAATACTTTACACAACAAAAACAACCCCCAAGCAGGGAAGAAGAATGCTGAATTTCTATAAATTGTTAGTTTTTACTTCAAAATCAAAGAAACTGATCTTAACTTGTTATTCTATTGAATGGATTCAATCGCTCTGAGCTCTGCTAAAAGCCCTTTTTAATAAATAAATTGATGGTGTTAGATGCAATCCAATGATGAAATAGCTGTCGCAAAAAGCAAATCAAAGAAAGTTTTGATATTGACTGAACCCGCTTGGTCAAGTCGATATGATTTTCCTGAACTTTTATACGAAGAATTAGATACTAATATCCTTTCTGAAGTCGGAATAATAATTTACCTAATGACTACCTCTGACAGAGATAGAGTAAGATCAAAATTGGATAAAAGACTAAAACAAATTTGTAGTAAAAATACCAAATATTATCATATTTCTTATCATTATAGTGGTAATGATCTTGCAGAAAAGTTAAAAAAAATCAAAGATTTTATAAAAGATAAGGAAACCTTATTTTTATATCCTTTCTTCGGAAGAGAACTTTTTACCTTAATTGATGACAAATTCAATTTTACTATATATGTTATGCAGTGGGAATCTGAGCAAGAGTTCAAAGTAAAAACAATTGCTGTAGAGGATTATTTTTATTTTAAGATTCTATATATGTTTTTTAAGGATGTGGAATTTCCGGAATATGATGTAAAAAAAGATATTCTAAATTTATATTTAAGATACGGTCCTGACGGACTGCTTGGTCAAGGTTACGGAGGCCTCTATATTCCTGATTTAATACATCCGGCGAATATTTTAATGAGTAGCCGCGATATTTATGAAACTACTATAAATAGAAGATGTATTATAATAGGAGACTATTCTGCGTTTGTAAGTTGGGTAATACCTAGAATAAAGCAAAATGACAATTACTTTTATCATGACCTTAATGAAGGTTTGCCCGAAATGATTAGAAATGGATTTGATGGATTGATTCTGCTGAATGTTCATAATTTGTCATTACAAAAACAAAGTGACTTAATGTTGATAATAAAATCATACGATTATAATCAAAAGCACATCATATTTACAAGTGAGAATTTAGATTGTTTAATTGATGAAATAAAAGAATTCCGTTTTTATTTTATTAAACCTATTGACGAAATTTTAGAAAATATTACTCAACTATATGTATCCTTGTATTTCAGAAAGAAGCCTTTTCAGATGGCTGAATCATTTAGTGCTCAATTTGTAAAGGAAAATCGCCTAAAACCAATATTAGCATATGTTAAGAATATTAGAGCATTTGATTCTGCTGTAAAAAAATCACTCCTTTGTATCAGTGATGGAGTTCCAAGATTAACTATGGATATAGGATATTGGTATTATCTTTATGCTGAATATAAAAAAAGTGAAAAAGAATTATTTAATAAAGATTCTGAAAAGAAAGTGGAATCAAAATATCTTTGGCTTTTTCGTGGTGATTATTGGGAGATATCGTTTGGTTATGAAGAATCGATACTAATCAAAAACCTTAAAGGTTGTTATTACTTGGCATATCTTTTTAATAATCCTAACAAGTATCATAGAATCCAAGATTTAATAAAAGAGGTACATAAAAAAAATCCTGAATATCGAGATAGAAGTACAGAAACTGTCAGAAGTGCAATAGCTACCGTTAGAAATCATATATATGATGTGGAAAGACAACTTAAATTAGGTCATAAATTGAGTAAGAATTTAGACGATAATATTGACTATGACACCAAAGAAAATAAAAATAAAAAAAAAGAAAGTTACATACGAATTTCCCTAACTAATAAAATCAAATGGAAAGTATCCCTTCCAAAAATATTTTAGCTGCTGAAGATATAAAGACATTAGGACTTTAACTTTATTTCTGCAATTTTTCTTCTTGCTGAAAACAATTTTTCAAGCTATTCCAATTTTCCTTCTCGCTTCTTTTATTGAATGTTAAATTTCAAATAAATAAAGGAGCACGAAATGGCTAAACAAAATGTAAATGAAAGTGAAGAAAAAAACTATTTACATCCCTTCGATTACAATTCAGATATTAACTGGATTCTTAAAGATATAACTCCGTTAACAAAGGAGAAAAAACTAACGAGCAAATCATCATATACGATTATTCAGGCTTATCAACAGATTGTAAAACTGATTAAAAATAAAACAGAATTGGCAAAAGATACGTTAGCGGGAAATAATGAACATTACCCCGAACTTTCGAATGCCGATAAAAAAGCTATTGAAACCGAGATTATACGCGATAAGGTAAAACTTGCAGATGCAAAAGATAATTTGAAAAGATACGGTGAGATTCATAGGGAACTGTCTAAAATGGAATCCAAAGAGCATAACATTGACATAACTAAGATAAAAATACAAAGTCCTGACTATTATAAAAAATACGGGAAAAACATTCCCACGTCCTTTGAGAAATTCCTTATTAGACAGAATACCCCCGATAATTATGAAGCGCTAAACAGATTGAAAGATCTTGCGATAAATTCAAGTGATGATTTCTGTAAGGAACTGCTAAGGTACACGGAAAAACAAGACCCCCAGCTTTACTTAAGAGTAACCGGCAACAGGAAAATCGGGCGAGAAGGCTACTGCAGAGAATACTTTACCGAAATGGTCAAAAAACTTGAACTCAAGCCGCCAAAGGATTCCGATGAAAATAAAGCGAAAACCAAGTCTGAAATTAATGCTAATGATGAAGTAAAAAACAATGAAAAAAGATCCGGAAGGAAGAGATAAATAATTTGATTCGGCAGAATAAAAAGCCTGAAGTTTATGCCTAATGGTTAAGCATGAAATTCAGGCTTTTTTCTAAAAAATGCAACATGCTAAGATAAAATCAGAATAAGGTATAAGAATAAGAGGGATTAATCTTATGATAAAAGGCAAGGATCTAAATGAAATAAAATCAAAACTGCAATCTTTACAGTCCGGAGGATCATTTCATCCGGAAGATATGACAAAGGATGAAAAACAAAAACTTATTGAAAAAACCGCTGAGCTTCTGCTGAAAGAATCTGGAAGCAAATTCAATTTTACGTTCAAGGAAGCTTCCAATGTTTTAGGCATAGGAGAAGAGTTCTTAAGAAGAAGGGTAAAGAAAAACATAATTGCATCTACATATCTGGGCAGCAAGCCGATGATCCATTATATGGAGATCGCAAGAATTTTAATCGAAGGAGTTAAATGATGATGTAAAAAATTATATAAGGAGATAAAATGATAAAGCAGTTACCGAGCGGTAAATTGTGGCTTCATATGATCGATGAGAACGGCGAGAAGATCCGTATGACGTTTGATAAAAAAGCCGATGCCGTTGCCAAGGAAGCTATGATAAACAGCAGGAAGTATGAAAAAAAACTGATCAAAAGAAAACTCCGCAGGGAAAGATATCTTTTTGTTAAAGCACTGGAAGATTTTGAAAGAACCAAATCGGGTTTAAGAAAAGGAACCGTTAAAAGATACAAATCCATTATTGAGCAGCTAAGGCAGTTCGCTGAATCTGCGGGGATTCAGTATGTAGATGAATTTACTCCGGATCACGGAACCTTGCTTTTGAATTTGATAAATTCCAAAAGAAAAGATCCTAAGAACAATAAAGATAAAGCATATCAGCCGAAGCCTAAAACTGTCAATATGTACCTTCAGGTCATAAAAGCATTTTTCAAGGAAGAAGTATTGAAAGAGCATATTGCAAGAAGCCCGGTTTTGCATTTAAGCAATCTGAGAGTTGAAGGGAAAGAGCCCGATTATTACACAGAAGATGAACTTAAAGATTTTTTTGATCAGAAAATGCACTTAGCTTACAGAAACGCTTTTCTTGGATTGCTTCTGACCGGTATGCGATTCGCGGAATTTGCAAATCTTAAATGGCAGCATATTGACTTCAAGCACAAACTTGTAATTGTAAAGTCTACCGGGGAGTTCAGGACAAAGACCAAAAAATCAGAAAGACGGATACCGATGTCAAATTCGCTCTTTGAGATGCTAAATCAGATGAAAAGCCAAAGTGAAAGCGAGTTTGTCTTTCCGGCTCCCGGAGGCGGAATATTAAAAGAAAGGAAACTTCTGGATGTCTGTAAGAAAATTGCAAAGAACGCAGGAATTAAGTCGAACGCATTTCTGCATAAGTTCAGGCACACCTACGCAACGATTCTGATCCAAAGGGGAGTCAGGATCGAGGACATAAAAGAGCTGTTGGGACACAGTTCGATTAAGGAAACCGAGATGTACGCCCATCACAGACCGGACTTTTTGCATGACAAAGTATCACATTTGGACAAACTTTTGGAATAATTTCTATGATTCAGCAACACAAAATTAATTTGAAAAAACAGAATTCCAAACTGCCCGGAAATATTTTCGGGCAAATTCTCTTATTTAGATTAAATCTAATTAGTGTCATAAAAGTGTCATTTTATTATTTTATCCGGGGTGATTTGGGTTCAACTCAGAGACAGGAAATTGCGATTATAAACTAAAAACGCAGCTTTTACTTTTTAAAACTGTGTTAAAAATACCCAGCGGAAAGGGGGGGATTCGAACCCCCGATACCGGTTGCCCAATATAACGGTTTTCGAGACCGCCGCATTCAACCACTCTGCCACCTTTCCAGTTGTAATTTGAAATACTAATTTATAAAATTTATAATAAGTATTCTCCAAAAAAATGCGTACTTAATATAAGCATCATTCCAAATACAAATGAAAGCCAAACCAATTTTTTATGATTTTTCAGCATTTCACCTTGAATTGCATGAATTCCCAAAAAGATAAATCCACCGGCAATATGTGCCATCAAAATATTCATAATGTGAACCGGAAATTCATAACTAACCATTAAACTTCCTGCTATAGCACCTAAAATAGTTGTTGATTCAACAAGTAAAACTTTTATTAAAATATTCCTTTTTGAATAAGCAGCTCCAAGCATCAAAGAAGCTAAAGCCAAACCTTCCGGAAATTTGTGTATAAGTACTGCAAAAAATATGGAATTTTCATCAAAATGTGAATGTTCACCGTGAGAAACTAATGCAATTCCATCAAAAAAAGAATGAAATGCCAAAGCTATTATCATCATCGTAACAATATCAGAAAACTTTTTTGTGGTTTGTTCATCAAAATGACTTGCAGAACAAGCTGGACAAACATGTGAAAAGTATTTACTGATTACCCAGAATAATAGATATCCTGAAACAGCTCCTACCGCAATTTCCCAAAAAGATAATTCTCCGTATGTTTCCGGAAGTATGGAAAACAAAGCAGCACCAAGCAGCGCTCCGGCAGAAAAACTTATCAGCGAACAAAGTTTTTCATGATTTAACTTTAATGAAAAAGTTGTGACAACTCCAATTAAAGCTGAGATAACAGCTAATCCGGATCGCAATAAAACATCAAAATCAAAAAATGACATAATTTTCCGAAAATTAAATATTAAAAGTAACTATAAAGCAAATAATTTACACACAATCTTTTCAATATTCTTTTAAAAAAGATTAAAAATATTTATATTAGATACTTAAATTTTCGGAAAGGTGCAGGAGTGGCTGAACTGGCACGCCTGGAAAGCGTGTGTGCGGGCAACCGTACCGAGGGTTCGAATCCCTCTCTTTCCGCAAGAAAACCCTTAACTTTTAGTTAAGGGTTTTTCATTTTTAAAAATCAAAATTTTATAAAAGATTACTTGCCAAATCTGCTAATTGACTTCTTTCACCTTTTTGTAAATTAATATGCGCGAATAATTCCTGTCCTTTCATCCTGTCAACAAGATACGTCAATCCGTTTGACTGACTATCAAGATAAGGAGAATCAATTTGATAAATATCTCCGGTAAAAACAATTTTTGAACCTTCACCGGCACGTGTAATTATAGTTTTAACTTCGAGCGGAGTTAGATTCTGTGCTTCATCAACAATGAAAAAGATATTGCTTAAACTTCGTCCTCTAATGTAAGCAAGGGGAGTGATGTGCAATTTATCCTGCTGTATCATTTCATTTATTTTTTTATGTTCGGGCGATTCAGGCTGAAACCGGTTTTTAATTACCGAAAGATTATCCCAGAGCGGCTGCATATAAGGATCCAATTTCGATTTAATATCGCCGGGTAAATATCCTATATCTTTATTTGCAAGTGGAATTACAGGTCTTGCCAAATAAATTTGCTGATATTTTTTTCTTTGATGAATTGCAGCGGATAAAGCAAGTAAAGTTTTTCCCGTTCCTGCTTTTCCGGTAATTGTTATTAACTGAACATCCGGTCTAGTTAAAGCATCCATCGCAAATGTTTGTTCTGCATTTCTCGGTTCAATTCCATAGGTTTGAAATTTATAAACTCTTTCATATTGATTTTGAAAAGGATTGTAATATGCCAAAACGCTTGAGCTGTGATTTTTTAAAATGAAATATTTATTTGCTGTAGGATTTTCGATCATTTTTAATTCATCAACCGGAACCGAGTATGGTTCTGAATAAAATTTATTTATTGTTTCAGTTGAAATTCCTTCATAAGTTTCTTTTCCGGTATAAAGTTCGTCAATATTTGTTATTTTTCCAGTTTCATAATCTTCAGCATTTATGCCTAAAGATTTTGCCTTCATTCTTAGATTAATATCTTTTGTAACAATTACAACCTCACCGAATTTCTTTTCATTTCTTAATTGATCAGCTACTGAAAGAATTCTGTGATCAGGCTTATTTTGCGTAAAAGCCTTTTCCACTAAAGGAGAACCGGCCGGATCACCGATCTTCACAAATAATTTACCGTGATTTTTTCCTAAAGGAACTCCTTCCGTAAATAAACTTTCTTCTGATAATGAATTTAATTGACGTACAAATTCCCGTGCTTCAAAATTTATAAGATCGCTTCCTTTTTTAAACATGTCCAATTCTTCCAATACAACTATAGGAATTACTATGTTATGTTCTTGGAAATTGTAAATACAGGTGTGATCATAAAGAATAACGTTGGTATCAAGTATGAAGGTCTTTTTAACTTTTTTTGCCGACATAACACCTCTTCGTTTAGAGAAAAAAAAGTAAGTTGACAAATATGGATTTAATCTTTTATTAAATGATAGAGCAACAATATGGCTATTAATTACAGTTTAATCATAATTTTGTTAACAACCAAGAGGATACAATGTCAATTTTAAGTAAAGTTTTGATGGGTAAGTTTTTAATGGATCAGGTTAAAGGTTTCAAAAAAAATAAATCAGCTCAAAATGCAACGTCAATAGCCGGAATTTTAAGCAGCGCCGCTCTTTTAACAAATTCTTTCAAAGGTTTCAAAAGAAAAGGATTGTTTTCAAAATTAGGAAGTTTAGCGACTATCGGTTCTGCAGCTTTAGGTTTGATGGGCGGACTAAAATACCTAAATAACAAAACCCGTTTTGGTAAAAAAAATATTTCAAGTCCATTTAAAAGAAAGAAAAAATTCGCAATCATTTAACATTAAACCCGGTTACAAAATGGCGCAAAAGTAACCGGGTAATTAAACCTGCCAGTGTGAAGGAATTATGCAAAAAATTTTAATAATTGAAGATGATCAATCACAACTTACGTTGGTGAAAGAAATCCTTAAAAGAAAAGGTTATGTTTCTTTTGCTGCGCGATCCGGTGAAACAGGATTAAGTTTTATCGGCGATGAACTGCCGGATCTTATTTTATGCGATATCACTCTACCGGGAATTGACGGGTATAAAATATTAAATACAATTAGAAATAATCCTAAAACAGCTGCAATTCCATTTATATTTATTACCGCTAAATCCGAAAGACAGGAATTCCGAAAAGGAATGGAATTAGGCGCTGATGATTATTTGATAAAACCTTTTACCGAAGATGAATTAATAAATTCTGTTAATTCAAGATTAAAATTAGAATCGGTACGAAATAAAAAAAGATTGAACGTTATAGAAAAATTAAGCGAATCAGATGTAGAAGAAAACGGAATTAATAAGATTTTAATTCATGTTGATAGCGAACCGAAAGTTATTAAAATTGATGATCTTATTTGTATTTCTGCTGTAGGTGATTATTCAAGTGTGGTTGTAAATGACGGAACAAAACATGTTATAAAAAAGACGATGAAATGGTGGGAAAAAAAACTTCCCGAAAAATTGTTTTGCAGAATTCACAGATCAACAATTATCAATTTGAATTTTATTAATAAAATTGAAAAATGGTTGAATAAAGCGTACAGAGTTTATCTTGTTAATGTATCAAAACCTTTTATAATCAGTAGAAGATACGGTTCAAAATTTAAAGCAAGATTATCAAATTAATATTCAAGCCGTTTATCGACAGGAAAATACCATTTATCGAAATTACATTGAAAACAATTTGATTTTCTTATTTATTGAATGAAGTAAGCTGATGTTATTTAATAATTGTTCTATAAAATTTACTGCATAATCCACATCACCTCAATTCCATACTCTTGAACGCGCCCCTCAAGAGTATGGAGCCCTTAAAAGTTTTCATGGCGACCCCTCAAACTCTATCAGATATTCTTGTTAATTATGTATCTGATAGGGTTTTTATTTTTAAATATTTGTATCTTTTAAATTGCTTTAAATTTATATTCACTTATTATTTATTCACTTAAAGCCCTGCAATTATTGTTTATGACTTTCACCCTAAAAGATTATAAAAATCATTTTAAACATACTTTTATTATGGCTTTGCCCGTTTCTATAGGTCAGCTTGGGCACATGCTGATGGGCGTGGTTGATAGTTTGATGTTAGGCAGATTAGGTGCTGAACCACTTGCCGCATCATCAATCTCAAACGGATTATTTTTTATAATTTTTGTTTTGGGACTGGGAGTAACTTTTGCAATTTCACCGATGGTTGCAATTTCAGTTGGTGAAAATAAAAATAATGAGTGCGGAAATATTTTAAAACAAGGATTTTTTCTTAATCTATTTATAGCTTTTATTTTATTTGCAATTTTATTTTTTGGAGCCGATCTAATTTATAAAATGAAACAGCCAAAGCCGGTTGCAGATCTTGCCGTTTCATATTTAAAAATATTAAGCTTTTCTGTTTTTCCATTAATGTTATTTCAAACTTACCGGCAATTTATCGAAGGACTTTCAATTATGCGTCCTGCGATGATTATTACTTTACTTGCTAACGTTGTTAATATTTTGGGAAATTGGATTTTGATATTCGGAAATTTGGGTTTCCCGAAATTAGGTATAGTGGGAGCCGGATATTCAACAACATTGAACAGAGTTTTTATGATGGGGCTGATTATTTTTTATGTTTATAAAAGTGATTACTTCAAAGAATTTGATATAAATATTTTCAAATATAAATTCGATTCAAATGTGATGATGCGGATTTTAAAATTGGGATTGCCAAGCGGATTCCAATACTTTTTTGAGGTTGGAGCTTTTTCATCTGCGGCAATAATTGTCGGTTGGATCGGAACAAAACATCTTGCCGCACATCAGATCGCGTTGAATCTTGCATCAATTACATATATGATTATTACCGGAATTGCCGCTGCGGCTGCAATCAGAGTGGGGAATGCTTTCGGAAGAAAAAATAAAAATGAAATTCGTAAAGCCGGATTCACTGCAATTATTATGGGCGCTTCTACTATGGCTTTATTCGGTTTGTCTTTTATAATTCTACGCTATTTTCTTCCGGCACTATATATTGAAGATGAACTTGTAATTTCAATAGCAGCGTCATTATTAATAATTGCAGCAATCTTTCAAATCTCCGATGGAATTCAAGCAATAGGTTTGGGAATTTTACGCGGTGTTACAGATGTAAAAATACCAACAGCAATAACTTTTTTTGCTTATTGGATTTTAGGTTTGCCTGTTGGATATTTACTTGCTTTCAATTTCGGACTTGGTGTACAAGGAGTTTGGATCGGATTTGTAGTAGGATTAACCGCATCAGCCATAATGCTTACTTTAAGATTTAACCGCATTACAAAACCGGTTTAAAATTCTTCCTCTAAAAGCCATTCATCGGCAAGATCATCGCTTACATTTGAAATAAATCTGGAAGGTTTGGAAAAAGTTACTCCTTGCACACGATCAAAAATATTCATCGGATAAGAAATATATAAATTTTGTTTAGCTCTTGTAACGGCAACGTACATCAATCGTCTTTCTTCTTCAATAGAATCAAGATTATCAAATGCCTGTCCAATAGGGAAGAATCCTTCCATCGCATGAATTATAAATACTGAATGCCACTCTAATCCTTTTGATGAATGTATTGTTGAAAGAGTTACAAATTCTTCTTCCTTCATTTCTTCATCAAGATCAACAACGCTATCCTGCGGCGGATCCAAAGCCATATCAGAAAGTAATTGGTCAAGTGATTGGTAATTTTCAGTAATATTTATAAAAATATCAAGATCTTTTTTACGCTTGTTAAAATCATCATATTTATTTTTGAATAAAGGATAATAATAATTTAGTACTAATTCCGCTTTTTCAGTTGGAGTTGTTTTTTTTGTAACTAGCGAATAAAGCAGTATAAAAAGATTTACAATTTTATCATTATATTTTTGTGATACTAAAGCTTCGGGATTTGCTTTTATTGTAAGTCGATCGCTAGCAATTTCATCCAGAATTTTTTGAGCGGTTTTAGGACCAATACCTTCATGAAGTAAAAGCACGCGATACCAACTGACTAGATCTTTCGGATTTGCTGCAATTCTTAAAAATGCAATAACATCTTTTACATGCGCGGTTTCAACGAATTTCATTCCGCCGAATTTTACAAAAGGAATATTCGCTTTTGAAAGTTCAAGTTCCAAATCAAAAGATGAATATGATGAACGGAATAAAACCGCAATATCATTAAGCGGAACGCCTTCTTCACGTAGTTCCAGGATTCTTTCAACAATGAATCTTGATTGCATATTTTCATTTGTTGCTGAAATTATTGCAGGAAGTTCACCACCATTTTTTCGTGTAAATAAAAACTTTGGATATTTTTCAATTGCATCTTCTATAATATGATTTGCGAAATTCAAAACTTCCTGAGTACTGCGAAAATTTTCTTCAAGTTTTATTATTTTTGCTTCACCGAAAAGTTTCGGAAATTCCATAATATTTTGAAAATTTGCACCGCGAAAAGAATAAATTGATTGTGAATCATCACCAACGACCATAACATTGTTGTTATACTTTGCCAATCCTTTTACGATACTTGACTGAAGTTTATTTGTATCCTGATATTCATCAACCATTATATATTTAATGGTTGAAAGGAAATTTTTTGCATAAGGTGAAAGTTCGTTTATGAATTTATCGAGGTAAACCAAAAGATCATCGTAATCAACTAAATTATTTTTTTGTTTGTAATTCACGTAAACTTTTTGAATATCTGAAATCATATCAATAAATTCATAAAAATGGGGATAATCTTCTTTTAAAATTTCTTCAATGGATTTTCCCGTGTTAATTGAAAAACTGAAAATTTTGTTTAAGGTTTGTTTGGTCGGAAACCTTTTTTTTATGTTATGTAAATTCAGTTGCGTGCGGATCAAATTAATTACATCTTCGCTATCACCTTGGTCCAAAATTATAAAAGAAGAATCGAGTCCTACTGCTTTAGCGTATTTTCTTAATGTCGTATTTGCAAATGAATGAAAAGTTCCGCCATTGATTTTGGAACATCTATTATCAAGTAAAACTGCGGCTCTGTTCATCATTTCATTTGCGGCTTTGCGGGTAAAAGTAAGTAGGAGAATTGCTTTAGGATCAACACCTGATTCAATTAAACGTGCAACACGGTAAACAAGAGTGCGGGTTTTGCCAGTTCCCGCACCTGCAATTACTAAATAAATTCCATCAGTTGAAGCAACGGCTTCATATTGAGCCGGATTTAATTCAACTTTATAATTAATCGAAAATTTGGATTCATCAATATCCGGTTTTATAATTTCAACGTCACGTTTTTTTAGAATAAATTTCTTTGCCATCTTCCTCTTAATGCCTTAGGTTTACCCAATATTTCAGCCAGTAATATCGCTTCTTTTAATGATTCCGGATCTTTTAATTTTTCTAAAAAATTTACTGCAGCCTTAACTTCTTTTTTATTATCAGTTTTTAAAGTCGGGGATTTCAAAATTTTTTTATTTTTGGCTGTAAAATCAGATACTTTTTCACGAACAGTAGAAAAAGTATCGTAATTTATTTCTTCTGTTTTTTTATGTTCTGAATATCTATCATCAAAATCAGTATTATAAAAAATATCTCTAAGAATTTCTTCTTTAGTTTTTATTCTTTCAGATTTAGTTTGTTCTTGCGAATCTGAAAAAATCGTATCTAATGAAAAATCATCATTTCGATTTTGATCATTATTCTGCTGCGGATTCTGCTTTTTATTTTTCCCTAAGAACTGTGAAATAAAAAAGATGATCCAGATTATTAAAAATATCCAGCTTAAAAAATTATCCATTTTCCTTGCCTTTTTTCTGTTCAGGTTCAGAAATTGAATTTCTCATTTGTGTATCTGCCTGAATGTTACGCAAATTATAATAATCCATTACACCTAGATTTCCGGTTCTGAAAGCCTCGGAAATTGCTCTTGGAACTTCGGCTTCTGCTTCAACAACTTTTGCACGCATTTTCGCAACTTCGGCAACGTTTTCCTGTTCCTGAGCAACTGCTGCAGCTCTGCGTTCTTCTGCTTTTGCGCGAGCAATTTTAAGATCAGCTTCTGCTTGATCTGTCTGAAGTTTTGCGCCGATATTTTCACCAACATCAACATCTGCAATATCAATTGATAATATTTCAAATGCTGTTCCTGCATCCAATCCTTTTGACAAAACAAGTTTTGAAATTTTATCGGGATTTTCCAAAACATCTTTATGAGTAGCACTTGATCCGATTGTGGAAACAATTCCTTCGCCAACACGCGCTAAAATTGTTTGTTCGCCGGCACCACCGACTAATCTTTCAATATTTGCTCTAACTGTTATTCTTGCTATTGCTTTTAATTGAATTCCGTCTTTTGCAACTGCAGCAACTAACGGAGTTTCAATTACTTTTGGCAAAACTGACATTTTTACGGCTTCCAAAACATCTCTACCTGCAAGATCAATTGCTGTTGCTCTTTCAAAAGAAAGATCAAGCCCGGCTTTGTTTGCAGATACAAGTGCATTTACTACATTTACAACATTTCCGCCTGCTAAATAATGCGCCTCTAATTTTCCGGCTTCTAAATGTAATCCTGCTTTTGTAGCAATGATCATACTTCTTACAATTACAAGAGGTTGCACTTTACGCAATCTCATCCCGACAAGATCACGGAAAATATTCAATTTTACATTGGAAAAATAAGCGGTTATGTAGAGTCCGACAGGAATCAGCCAAACAAAGAAAAATAAAAAAAGTATGATTCCTATAATAACAAAAATTGCTAAATTTGATACCGCATCCATGAGTGCCTCTTAATTTATTGGTTTTATATTTTTAATATCTTGTATTTTAGCTATTAAATAATTTAATTATATAAAACGGCATAACCGTAAGAATGATATTTTTACAAATATATGAATTAAATAATAATTATGTTCCTTGATCTTCCATATTTAATCAGTAATTTTTTGTAACAATAAAATTTGAACTTAATTTCCTCATTTTTGTTTTTATAAATTAAGAAATAACAGACATTTAAACCGTATCATAAAAGTTTATAACAGAGGTAATAAATGGACGGAAACTTTTCAGAAAGAGTTCAGGATGTTATCAGATTAAGCAGAGAAGAAGCTTTAAGACTTGGTCATGATTATATCGGCACTGAACATTTACTTCTCGGTATTATCCGTGAAGGGCAAGGGATGGCGGTAAGGATTTTAAGAAATTTGGATTCCGATCTTGTAAAGCTTAAAAAAGCAATTGAAGATACCGTAAGAACAACCGGGGGCACTTTAACAATCGGAAATATTCCGCTGACAAAACAAGCGGAAAAAGTTTTAAAGATAACCCAGATTGAATCTAAAATTTATAAATCTGATGTCATCGGGACTGAACATATTCTTTTATCTTTATTGCGTGATGAAGATAACATTGCAACTCAAATTTTACATCAGTTTAATGTAACTTATGAAAATGCAAGAGCTGAGTTGAATAATATTTTAAGTAATAAAAATCCGGAAAAAGGATTTACTGCACCTCCTCCGGCTGAAAAAAGAACCGAGAGAACCAAAACTCCGGTGCTTGATAATTTTGGTCGCGATCTTACAAAATTAGCTTCTGAAGATAAACTTGACCCTGTAATCGGAAGAGAAAAGGAAATTGAAAGAGTTGCACAGGTATTAAGCAGAAGGAAAAAGAATAATCCTGTTTTAATCGGTGAACCCGGTGTTGGAAAAACCGCAATTGCGGAAGGACTTGCTTTACGAATTGTTCAACGTAAAGTTCCAAGAATTTTACAGGATAAAAGAGTTGTTACTTTGGATATTGCCGGACTTGTTGCAGGCACAAAATACCGCGGTCAGTTTGAAGAAAGAATGAAAGCATTAATGAACGAGCTTGAAAAAGCTACTGATGTTGTTTTGTTCATTGATGAGCTTCATACTATTGTTGGAGCCGGCGGAGCAAGCGGATCACTTGATGCTTCAAATATGTTTAAACCAGCTTTGGCGCGCGGTGATATTCAATGCATAGGCGCAACTACTTTAGATGAATACCGAAAGTATATTGAAACTGACGGCGCATTGGATAGAAGATTCCAAAAAGTTATGGTTGATCCGCCAACAGTTGAAGAAACAATTCAGATACTCGAAAATATTAAAATTAAATATGAAGAACATCATCACGTTAGATATAACGAAGAAGCAATTCAATCTGCCGTAAAGTTAAGTGATCGTTATATCACTGATAGATTTTTCCCGGATAAAGCGATTGATGTTTTAGATGAAGCCGGTTCAAGAGTTCATATGGGAAATTATCAGGTAAGCGATGAAATCCTGACGCTTGAAGAAGAAATCGAAAAGGTACGCCAGGACAAAATAAAAGTAGTTAAAAAACAAGATTATGAAGAAGCAGCAAGATTGCGTGATAAGGAGAGAAATCTTCAGTCTGATCTTGAAATTGCTAAGCGTGAGTGGGAAGCTAAAACTCAGGACATAGTTCACGAAGTTGGTGAGGATGATATTGCAAAAGTTGTCGCAATGATGACGGGAATTCCTGTTACACGCGTTGTTCAAGCTGAATCTGAAAAATTAATGAAAATGTCCGAAATTATTACGGCACAAATTGTTGGTCAAGATGAAGCTGTACAAAAGTTGACAAAAGCAATCAGAAGAACAAGAGCCGGACTTAAAAATCCAAATAGACCAATCGGAAGCTTTATTTTCTTGGGTCCTACAGGCGTTGGAAAAACCGAGCTTGCAAAAGTTCTTGCCAAATATTTATTCGATTCCGAAGAAGCTTTAATTAGAATTGATATGAGTGAATACATGGAAAAATTTGCAGTATCAAGATTAGTTGGAGCGCCTCCGGGATACGTTGGATATGAAGAAGGCGGACAGCTTACAGAAAAAGTTCGCAGAAAACCTTATTCAGTTGTATTGCTTGATGAAATTGAAAAGGCACATCCTGATGTGTTCAATATTCTTCTTCAAGTTCTGGATGACGGAATTTTAACTGACAGTCTTGGAAGAAGAGTTGATTTCAAAAATACAATAATCATAATGACATCAAACGTTGGAACAAAAGAATTGAAATCTACCGGAGGAATCGGATTTGCCGGATCTTCAACTTCAGATGATCAATTCAAATATATGAAAAACACAATTGATGAAGCAGTTAAAAGATTGTTCAATCCGGAATTCTTAAATCGTATTGATGATACAATAATTTTCAGATCTTTGGAAAAAGAAGACATTTTGAAAATCATTGATGTTGAAATAAAAGATCTGATCGAGAATGTAAAACAAAACGATATGAAAATTACCCTTGATCAAACTGCAAAAGAATTTTTGGTTGAAAAAGGTTATGATCCCAAATACGGCGCAAGACCTTTAAGAAGGGCAATTCAAAAATATATTGAAGATCCTCTTGCAGAAGAAATTTTGCGAGGCACTTTCAAAGCAGGAAACAGCATTTTAGCTAAACATGCTGAAGGTTCTGATGAACTGTATTTTATTGATGCTGAATTAGCTGAAGATGATAATCGTAAAGCAGAAAAGACTAAAAATACTGATGAATAAATTATGATCATCAATTAAGAGCGGCAAAATTTGCCGCTCTTTTTATTTTAAATATTTCAATTAATCGCAAATCCAAAAAACTATCGAAACAACAAAAATTTCCAAATCAATTTTGATTATAAAAAAATTTTCGGAAAATCTTACCGCACATTTCTTGTAAAACAGCAAATACTTTTCTATGTTAACTAATTATCAAAAAAAATAATTAGGCAAAAAATGGCTTTATCAAAAAACGAACTGATGGAAATTTTTATTAAAACCGGAGCACTTCTGGAAGGACATTTTCTTTTAACTTCCGGAAGGCACAGCAATCAATATTTTCAATGTGCAAAAGTACTTCAGTTTATGGAACACACAGAAAAGATATGCGAAGTAATTGCCGAAAAATTTATAAACGAAAAAATTGATACGGTGATTGCTCCTGCAATTGGCGGAATTGTAGTGGGACAGGAAGTCGCTCGTCAATTAGGAAAAAGATCAATATTTGCCGAAAGAGAAGATAAGAATTTAGTTTTAAGAAGAGGATTTACAATTTCTCCCGGTGAAAAGGTTTTGGTTTGCGAAGATGTGGTTACAACCGGTGGTTCCGTTTTTGAAGTGATTGAAATAGTAAAATCTCATGGCGGAGAAGTTGTTGGAGTAGGAATGGTTGTGGATAGAAGTAATGGAAAAGTTGCTTTTGGGGTACCTTCAATTAGCACATTAAAGTTAAATGTAATTTCTTATTTGCCTGAAGAATGTCCTTTGTGCAAAGAACATATTCCAATAGTTAAACCCGGTTCAAGAAAAGTAATAAACACATAAAATCATTATGAAAAATTTAATATTATTTTTTTTATTATACTCATCTTTCATTTTTTCACAAGAAAATTTTGAAAAATATTTTACATCAAAACAACTTAGAGTCGATTATTTTCATTCAGGAAATAATGAAACTGAATTTTATTCTATCGATGAATTAAAATCCGAACCTTTTTGGGGAGGAAGTAAAAATAAATTAATCGATACTTTTCAATACGGAAAATATTTGATTGCTGTATTAGATTCGGCTTCAAATGAAGTAATTTATTCACGCGGATTTTCAACGCTTTTCAGTGAATGGCAAACAACCGAAGAAGCAAAACAAACCACAAAATCATTTAGTGAAACTTTTGTAATGCCTTTTCCTAAAAATACTGTTAAACTTGAATTTCAATCCCGAAATACAAAAGGTATTTTTGAAAATAAATTTGAATTTTTTATAAATCCCAAAAACTATTTTATCACACCGGAAAGAAAAAAAGTTTATTCATATTTTGATGTGGCAAATTCAGGCGATTCTGATTCTAAAGTTGATATTGTTATAATTCCTGATGGATACACAAAAGAAGAGATGAGTAAATTCAAAGAGGATTGTAAAAGATTTGTGGGATATCTTTTTAACTCTTCCCCCTTCAAAGAAAACAAAAACAAATTTAACATTAAGGGAATTGAAGCACCTTCTGAAGAATCAGGAACAGATATTCCTGCTGAAAATATCTGGAAAAAAACTTCGGTAAATACCACATTTTATACTTTCGATCTTGAAAGATATTTAATGACTTCAGATAACAAATCACTTCGCGATATTGCGGCAAATGCACCGTACGATCAAATTTACATTTTAGTAAACACTGATAAATACGGCGGCGGTGCAATTTATAATCATTATTCGGTTTGCGTAAATAAAAGTCCTTATGAAGAATATATTTTTGTTCATGAATTCGGACACGGATTTGCGGGATTGGGCGATGAATATTTTGATTCCGAAGTTAGTTATCAAAATTTTTATCCTGCAGGAGTTGAACCTTGGGAACCGAATTTAACAACGCTTACAAATTTTGATGAAAAATGGAAGAACATGATTCCGGAAAATGTTCCTATTCCAACTCCTCCCGATGAAAAAATTAAAAATGAAATCGGGGTATTTGAAGGAGGCGGCTATGTTACAAAAGGAGTTTACCGTCCAAAATTTGATTGCACTATGAGATCAATTGCGGTTGATAATTTTTGTGAGGTTTGCAAAAAAGCTATTCAAGATATGATCAATTTTTACGGCGAATAATAATGAAACAAAAGCGATTATACAGAACAATTGATGCCGCAGCTTCGGGGAATTTTTCTTCCGAATCAGATATGCTTATAAGTGTTTTAAATCAAATAATTTTACTTGAAGATATCGGAATAAAAGGCGCTAGAATTTGGATGCTTGATCCGGAAAGAAAAGGTTATAAACTGCTTTTCCAAACGGGATTGGTAGAAAAAATAAGTAAAAGTTTTTTCCTGAATATAGCTGATGATTCGATTTATGAAAACATTGCAAACGAACGTACAATTTTATCGAGCGAAAGAAATCAGGTTCTTTTAAAAAAAGGGATTTTAAAATATTCTGCATCGGGAGTAGGCAATAAAATAAAAATTGAAGGTAAGTATTACTACGAATATCTTCTTGCATTAAACAGCGATAACATAAACGAAGAGTTACGTTATACGCTTAATATTATTGCAACGGTACTAACTTCACAACTTCAGCACAGGAGATTGGCTGAATCTCAAAAACATCTTAAAGCTGATATTGATCGCGCCAGGGAATTGCAAAAAAGTATTTTGCCTGAACATGAATATAAATTTCACAATTATGAATTATTCGGATTAACTCTTCCTGCAGAAAATGTTGGGGGCGACTTTTTCGATTATTTAAGAATCGGCGATGATGAAGAAAGACTTGGAATTACAGTCGGTGATGCGGCAAGTAAAGGATTAGCCGCTGCTGCAGAGGCGATGTATATTTCAGGTGCAGTCAGAATGGCAGCATCTTTTCAAATTAAAATTTCGCCGTTCATGAAAAAATTGAACGAACTTGTTCATAAAATTTTCAGTGAAGCAAAATTTACAACTCTTTTTTATTGCGAAATTTCAACCGATAAAAACGGTTTGTGTCTTTATGCAAGCGCAGGTCATAATCCACCTATTTTTATTAAGGCAAAATCAAAAAAAATATTTATGCTATCATCAACAGGACCTTTACTAGGTCCGGCGCCACATGCAAAATACGAAACTGAAAATATTAATTTTGATGTGAATGATGTTCTCGTAATTTATACAGATGGAATTACCGAAGGTGTAAACTCCGAAGATGAATGTTATGAAGAAGACAGATTGAAAGCTATTATAAAAAAAACGATGCATCTTTCTCCAAAAGAGATCGCTTTGAAAATTGTAAATGATAATTTAAATTTCTGTAGGAACGGAAATTACAACGATGACAGAACAGTTGTCGTAATAAAAAAAATCAAATAAATTAAACACAAATGAAAAAAATATTTTATATCCTGATAATAATTCCCTTAATTGCAGGTGGATGTATCAGACATTCAGATCAACCCATCAAAAGAAAAGCAAAAAGAAATAATTTGGAAGAAGTATCCCGCGGTAATATTAAAAGAATGAGCTTCGTATTAATGGTAAATAACATTGAACAAACAACCGAATTTTACCGGGATATATTGAACTTTGAGGTTGTTGCAACATCACAAGGGGATAACGGAAAAAATAGTTTTGCAATAATTGCTTCTGACAATTACGAAATCATTTTGCAGGAAAAAGTAAATATGATAAACCGGTATCCGTATTTTAATTATAAGGATATCGGTGGAACCGCTTCATTATTTTTTGAAGTGAACAATCTTATGGATATTTATAATTCAGCAAAAAATAAAACACAACTTATTAGCGATTTAAATCAAACATTTCATGGAACAAAGGAATTTGCAATATTGGATAACAACGGTTATGTAATAATTTTTTCGGAATTATTAAAATAAAAAAAGGAAGGGTTATGGATAAAGTAAAACCAAAAGTTGCGATTTTAATGGGCAGCGATTCCGATTTACCGGTAATGAAAGAGGCTGCAAAAGTGTGTAAAGAATTCGGGATTGAATTTGAAGTGAAAGTGATCTCTGCTCACAGGACCCCAAAAATTTTGGAAGAATATGTTTCTTCTGCTTATGAAAATGCAATCAGAGTATTTATTGCGGGCGCGGGCGGTGCAGCGCATCTTCCCGGAGTAACTGCTGCCTTTACTCATCTTCCCGTTATTGGTGTACCGATTTTGGGTAAATCAACAAGCGGAATTGATTCTTTACTTTCGATCGTACAAATGCCGGGCGGAGTTCCCGTTGCAACCGTAGCAGTTAACGGTGCTAAAAACGCCGGATTGCTGGCAGTTCAAATTTTATCCATAGGAAACGAAGAACTCACGGAAAAATTCATAAGTTATAAAAATAAACTTGCGGAAGAATCAGCAGCAAAAAATAATAATCTGAATTTAGATATTTAATCGTTTTCATATTCATAAATTGGAACGCCGGTAAGTTTATCGGTGTTCCAAAAAGTTTTCTCTTCAAATTGCGCTTTTCTAAAAGTACATTCTTTATACTCGCAAAATTTACAAAGATCATCCGTACAATAATCAAAGTGAATTTTGATCTGTGTATCCGGTAATTTTTCCGAAATCATCTTTTTGATATTTTTCTCTTCTATATGTGAATCTTTTATGCTGAAATAAAATGGCAGTATTAAGTGAAAATCAATAAAAATTTTATTGCCGGATTTCCAATATCGCATTTCATGAATATCGATCCAATAAGGTTTTCGTTCCTCAATAAAAAATTCTGTAATTTTATTTAGTGTGTCAGTATCAGTTTCATTCATTATCCCGCCAATTGCTTCTCTTAACAATTTATAACCTGAGTAAGTAATATTAAGTGCAAGAATAATAGCAAATACCGGATCAAGTAAATTAATACCTGTGACCATCACTAAAACAATTCCGACAAATCCTCCGATACTTGTTATTGAATCTGTTAAAACATGCTTGCCATCAGCAACTAAAGTCAATGATAAAGTTTTTTTCCCTTTTTTTATCAGATAAAATCCCAGGAAAAGATTTATAACTCCTGCAATTGCAATAAAGATGATTCCAGTTTCGAGGTTTTTAATTTCGGGTTTAAAAATTATATCCAGAACGGATGAATAAATAATGTATAGCGCAGCAAAAATTATTAGCAGTCCCTCAATTCCTGCTGAAATAAATTCAATTTTCCCGTGTCCGTAAGGATGAGATTTATCTGCGGGTCTTGAACTTACAATTACGCTATAAAGTGCAAAAGAAGTAGCAGCAACATGAATTATAGATTCTGCTGCATCAGAAAGGATGATATTCGAACCGGTTAAAAAATAACCACCGAACTTCAATAGCAGAATAAAAATTCCTACTAAAAAGGAAAGAAGTGCGGCATTGAATTTTATTTTATTTAGATCTGGGGATTTCATATTTTAAGTCTATTTATAACTGAATACAATTGCAAGCAATAATTTAAGATTCTTTTGTCTGAAGAATTGAAAATTAAGATTATTTAATCATTTATAAGAAATTATCTTTCCATAAATAAGAAAGTAAAATTTTATTAAGTGAAAATATTCACTAAAATATTGTAAATAAAGAAGATAAAAAAAGACATATTGTATGGTACATAAATTGCGAAAATCTTGATAATCAAATAAAAAAGGTGGCTTCATGCATTCAAATATTTTTGAGAAATATCCGCCTAAAGACAAAAGCAATTTGATCTCATTATTGCAAGATGTTCAAAATATTTACGGATATTTACCTGAAAGTGCTTTGGAAGAAATAGCAACTTTCATTGAAATTCCAGTCAGCAGGATCTACGGAGTTGCGACTTTTTACAATCAATTCAGATTAAAACCTCTGGGAAAAAATGTTATCAGAATTTGCAGAGGTACAGCTTGCCATGTAAAAGGTTCGGCAAATTTGCTTTTCGCTTTAGAGACCGCGCTTAATATTAAAGCAGGTGAAACAACCCGTGATAAAAACTTTACGCTGGAAACCGTTGCTTGCATCGGCGCTTGCAGTATTGCTCCCGTGATCAATGTTAATGAAGATTATTACGGAAGAGCTACCGTAAAAGACATTCCAAAGATTATCAAAAAATATGTGAATGAAGATTCCGAAAATCGCATAGAAAAACAAATTGCGGGGGAACAATGAATACTTTTTTAGATAAATGCTGTAATGAATGCTGGCACAGCAACGAAAAACCTTGCGATCAATTTATCAGCTGCTGTACAGAAGGTCCGCTTTGCCATACAAGCAATGAATGTAAAGAAAAAATAAAATCATTAAACAGAAAATTAAAATATCAGGAACACGATGTTCCGGTGATTTTTATCGGAATGGGAACGTGCGGTTTAGCATCAGGCGCAAAGAAGGTTGAAGAAGCCATTATTGCCGAACTGGAAAAATTAAATATTAAAGCGCAAATTGAAGCTACCGGATGTATCGGTTATTGCGCTAAAGAAGTAATTGTGGATATAAAACTTCCCGGACAAGATAGAATTTCTTATTGCGAAATTACACCGAAGATCGTTTCAAAATTAATTCAAAGAACAATTGTTGAAAAAGGTATTTTCAAAGAAAAATTACTTGGTACACACGGAATTCCAACTCCTGAAATTCCCGGAATCAATGAAGATCCTTTTTTCAGACATCAATTAAAAGTTGTTCTTGAAAATTGCGGAATCATGAATCCTGATTCTATAGATTCTTATTTAGCTTTCGGTGGTTTTAAGGCATTAGATAAAGTGATCCGTTTAATGAAACCCGAAAACGTAATTAAAGAAGTATTAGAAAGCGGATTAAGAGGGCGCGGCGGCGGTGGATTTCCTACCGGAAAAAAATGGGAATTGGCTTTTCAAAATAAATCAGAATCAAAATATGTAATTTGTAATGCTGATGAAGGCGATCCCGGCGCATTTATGGATAGAAGCGTTCTTGAAAGTGATCCTTACAGAATCATCGAAGGTATGTTGATTGCCGCATACGCAATTGAAGCGAATTTCGGTTACATTTATTGCCGTGCTGAATACCCTTTGGCAATTGAAAGATTAGAAAAATCAATTCAAGAATGTAAAAAATACGGATTGCTCGGAAAAAATATTTTAGGAAGTAATTTCAATTTTGATCTTAAAGTAAAAAAAGGTGCCGGTGCATTTGTCTGCGGTGAAGAAACTGCACTTATTGCATCTATTGAAGGTAAAAGAGGAATGCCAAAACCCCGTCCTCCATTTCCTGCAAAGGCAGGACTTTGGGGCAAACCAACCATCATAAATAATGTTGAAACTCTGGCAAATATTTCTTCCGTAATTTCAAAAGGTTCCGCCTGGTTTTCTTCAATTGGTACTGCATCAAGTAAAGGAACAAAAGTTTTTGCGCTTTCAGGAAATGTAAAAAATTGCGGCCTTGTTGAAGTTCCGATGGGCGTAACTTTAGAAGATGTTGTTTTTAAGATCGGCGGGGGAATTCCGGATAACAAAATGTTTAAAGCTGTTCAGATAGGCGGACCTTCAGGCGGATGTTTACCAGATAGCGTAATTAAAACTCAAGTTGATTATGAATCCTTGAAGACTGTCGGTGCAATGATGGGCAGCGGTGGTTTTGTGGTAATGGATGAAGATACTTGTATGGTTGATGTTGCGAAATTCTTTTTAACATTCATTCAAAATGAATCCTGCGGAAAATGCGTTCCTTGCCGTGAAGGTACAAAAAGAATGTTGGAAATTATTGAAAGAATTCCGAAAAGTTATAAATCAACCGCAAATAAATTAGATCAGCTTCAAAGATTTAAAGGAATAGTGCATTTACAAAGATTGGCTGATGTTATTAAAGATACTTCACTTTGCGGATTAGGACAATCTGCTCCGAATCCGGTTCTTTCCGGATTGAAATATTTTAAAGATGAATATGAAGCTCATTTATACGATAGAAAATGTCCATCCGGAGTTTGTAAGGAATTGCTGACTTTTGAAATTGATAACAGCATTTGCAGCGGTTGCGGGTTGTGTATCAAGAAATGCCCGAACGAAGCGATTCTCGGTGAAAAAGGACAAGCACATTATATCGTTCAAGATAAATGTATTCAATGCGGAATGTGTTTTGATTCATGTAGATTTAAAGCTATTTCAATAAACTAACCGGAAAAAATTTAGCAGGAGAGTAATATGGTTCAGTTAACCATAAATAATATAAAAATAAATGCCGAAGAAGGTATGACAATTCTTGATGCTGCAAAATCTGTAGGAATAAATGTTCCCACACTTTGCCATCTTAAAGATCTTGCACCTACCGGAGCTTGCCGAATTTGCGTTGTTGAAGTTGAAGGACAAAGAAATTTAGTGCCTTCCTGCGCTTTTCCGGTTTATGACGGAATGGTAGTTGAAACAAATTCACCAAGAGTAAGAAAATCAAGAAAAACCATAGTTGAATTATTGGTTGAAAATCATCCGCAAGATTGTTTAATATGCGTTAGAAATAAAAATTGCGAATTGCAGGATCTTTCCGAACAATACGGAATTAGAGAACACAGATTTTCCGGCGAAACAAAACAACACGCAATTGATGCTTCCAGTCCTTCAATGGAAAGAGATCCGGCAAAATGTATCTTATGCGGAAGATGCGTTAGAGTTTGTAACGAAATTCAAAAAGTCGGAGCGATCGATTTCAGTAATCGCGGATTTTCTTCAATCGTTACAACACCTTATAATAAAGGTTTAAATGTAAGCGATTGTATTTTGTGCGGACAGTGTATTTTAGTTTGTCCAACTGCAGCATTAAGAGAAAAAAGTTCGCTTAAAGAAGTCAGCTATGCAATTAATTCAAAGAAAAAATATACTATTGCACAAATTGCACCTGCAGTTAGAGCTTCTATTGGTGAAGAATACAATTTACCTTTAGGATATAATGCAACCGGACAATTAGTAACTGCATTAAGAAGATTAGGATTTGATAAAGTATTTGATACAAATTTTGCGGCAGATCTTACAATTATTGAAGAAGCAACTGAACTTATCGGTAGAGTAAATAATGGTAAAAAAATGCCGATGTTTACAAGCTGCTGCCCGGGTTGGATAAAATATATAGAGCAAAACAGACCTGAATTATTAGAACATGTTTCATCTTGTAAATCACCTCATGAAATGCTTGGTGCATTAACAAAATCATTTTATGCAAAAAAAATGGGAATCGATCCGAAAGATATTTTCGTAGTTTCAATAATGCCTTGTACAGTGAAAAAATTTGAAAGTGCAAGACCCGAATTAGCTGAAGATTTTATGCAGGATGTCGATGCAGTTGTAACCACTCGCGAGCTAGTAAGATTATTTAAATCTGCAGGAATTGATTTTAACGATCTTCCTGAAGATAAATTTGATAATCCTTTAGGTGAATCAACCGGAGCGGCAGTAATTTTCGGAACTTCGGGTGGTGTAATGGAAGCAGCTTTGCGCACCGCTTATAATATGATCACCGGTGAAGAATTGGATAAACTTGAGTTTGAAGATATACGCGGATCGCAAGGAGTAAAGGAAACAACCGTAAAAGTTGCCGATCTTAATTTGAACATCGCTGTTGTAAACGGAATTGGAAATGTTGATCAGATTTTAGATGAAGTTGCCGAAGGAAAATCCAAATATGATTTCATCGAAGTAATGGCTTGCCCCGGCGGCTGTATAAACGGAGGCGGCCAGCCGATTCACGCAAAACCTGAAAAAGTCCAAAAAAGAATAAAAGCACTTTATGAAATTGATAACCAAATGGTTATTAGAAAATCTCATGAAAATGAAGCAGTAAAAACTGTTTACAAAGAATTTCTCGGTGAACCAAACGGACATTTGGCTCATGAACTATTGCATACAAGTTATGTGAACCGTAAAGAAATTCTTCATGATAAACATTAATTAACTGAAATTAATTTCAATTTAATTTCTAAAAAAATGGAACACGGTATTGTCAGTACAATCGGGCAAAAATGCAAGAGATGTTATTCTTGTATAAGAGAGTGCCCGGCAAAAGCGATAAAAGTGGTAAACGGACAAGCCGTAGTTATTGCGGAAAGATGTATCAGTTGCGGGCATTGCATAAAAGTTTGTTCTCAAAATGCTAAACGAACTGAAAGTGATCTAAAAAAAGTTCGGTCAATGATCACAAGCGGAGAAGAAGTATTTGCATTAATTGCGCCTTCTTTTCCGGCATCTTTCACTGAAAATTATCCTAAATTACCATCAGCATTAAGAAAGGCAGGATTTAAAAAAGTTTGTGAAACATCTTTTGGCGCTGATCTTATAAGCGAACTTTATCAAAAAGAAATTCTTGAATCAAACAATAAAACTTTAATTTCATCAACTTGTCCGGCGATCTATACTTATATCGAAAAATATTTTCCTGAATTAACAGAAAATCTAGTTTGTATTGTTTCGCCGATGATAGCACTCGGAAAATATTTAAAAGCAGAATTTGGTAATGAAATTAAACTTGTTTTTATTGGTCCATGCATTGCAAAAAAAGATGAATACAAAGATGATGAAGTCGCTGGAATAATTGATGCGGTATTAACTTTCCCGGAAGTAAAAAATTTATTGACTGATTTTGAAATTAAAATTAATGAATTGGGAATTTCCGAATTTGATCCGCCGCATTCTCAAAAAGGAAAAGCGTTTCCATTACCCGGTGGATTATTAAAATCGGCAGGAATTCCGAATGACATTCTGGAAAAAGAAATTATTGTTGTTGAAGGAAAAGATAAAGTTACAGATATCATTAATGATATTAAATCGGAAAATATAAAAGCAAAATTTGTTGATATGCTTTTTTGCGAAGGCTGCATTAGCGGACCGGCAATTGATAGTAATTTGAATTATTACGCAAAGCGAAATAAAGTAATTCATTATGTTTATGAAAAGCTGCATTCATGCGACAGGCAGATTTGGAAAAGCAATATTTATAATGCCCGAAATCTAAATTTGAGAAGAAAATTTATAGCAAAAGACCGAAGAAGACCGATGCCTTCAGAAGAAAAGATCGCTGAAATATTGCTAAGATCAAATAAAATTACGGGAAGCGATGAACTGAATTGTTCGGCTTGCGGATATAAAACCTGTCGTGAATATGCAATTGCAATTTCAAAAGGATTGGCAGAAGATGATATGTGTCTGCCGTATTTAATTGAAAAATTAAAAAAAGCTTATGATGATCTGAAAAATACGAAAGATCAACTTCACACAGCCGAAAAACTTGCTTCAATCGGCGAATTGGCTGCAGGAGTTGCTCATGAAATTAATAATCCGCTTGGTTCAATAATGCTTTATGCGGAATTGCTAAAAAAAAACCTGGGAAAAATTTCAGATCAGAATACCTCAAAAGAAGATCTTCAGTTTATAATTGAAGAAGCGAACAGATGTAAAAGTATTGTAGCAAACCTGCTTAATTTTGCAAGACAGGGAAGTGTAAATATTACAAAATTTAATTTTGAGGATTTTGTAAAAGATATTATTAAAACTCTTAAAATTAATCCGATTTTTGCCGGTGTTAATTTAAAAGTAAATAATATATCTAAAGAAAATATTTTTCTAAATGCAGATAAATCTCAATTAAAACAAGTATTTACAAATCTTTTGAGCAATGCTGCTGAATCTTTGGAAGAAAATAAAGAAAAATTAATTCAAATTGAATTTCAGCAGAAAGATCAAAATATTGAAATCAGCGTTAAGGATAACGGTTGCGGAATTCCAAAAGAAAATATAAGCAAAATTTTCACTCCTTTTTTTACAACGAAAAAAATTGGAAAAGGAACGGGATTAGGTTTAGCAATTTCTTACGGAATCATTAAAATGCATAAAGGCGAAATAGAAGTATATAGTTTGGAAAATACCGGAACTGAAGTTAAAATAAAAATTCCGATAAATAATAATTAATACAGAACCCCGGAGATATTAAAATGACATACGACATTAAATCAAAAAAAATTCTGTTAGTTGATGATGATCCGGATCTTTTGGATCAAACAAAAATACAACTTGAGGCATTGGGACATAAAGTTTTTACAGCCGAAAATGTTGAAGATGGATGGAATCTATTTAAGAAAGAAAAACCCGAAGCCGCCATTGTTGATCTGATTATGGAAGAACATGATTCAGGATTTATACTTTGCCACAAAATAAAAAAAGATGAGCACGGGAAAAAAATTCCGGTATTCATTTTAACTTCGGCAACTTATACTACAGGATTTAAATTTGACTCATCAACCGAAGAAGAAAAAGAATGGATCAAATGCGATGAAATAATTGAAAAACCTGTGATCACAGAAGATTTATTACAAAAATTGGAAAGCTACTGGTCAGCTTAAAACCTTTGTTAATTAGATGATTATGTCTTATATTGATTTACTAATTCGTTCACAAATTAAGTGAAATTATTGACTGTTCAAAAACCTCATGTACTGATAATTGATGATGAAAAAGGCTTAAGGATCGGCACAAAAAGACTTCTGGAAACAGAAGGATACATTGCCGAAATTGCTGAGAACGGAACTGATGGAATTAAACTCGCATCATCTAAAGAATTTGATCTGGCGATCATTGATCTAAAGATGCCGGATATGAACGGTATTGATGTTTTAAAAGAAATTAAAAGAGTAAAACCCAATACCGTTTGTTTTATTGCTACCGCATACGCAAGTTACAATTCAGCAATTGAATCGGCAAAATTCGGCGCATACAATTATATACCAAAACCATTTACTCCCGAAGAACTTCTTAATCAATTAAAAAAAGGTTACGAAAACCGGCTTTTGATTTTGGAAGCTGAACGCCTTAAAAAAGAAAAAGAAGAAAATCTGCTTGAAATTGCAAACGAAAAATCCAGATCAAAAACAATTATCAATTCAATTGAAGAAGGTGTTTTGGTAATTAATAAAACAGGCGAGCTTGTTCTTTTCAATCCCGCAGTGTTAAATTATCTTGATATCAATGAACTTTTTATCGGTGATGAAATTTTTGAAATTCTTCCAAAAGAAATCAATGAGATCATAAAAAAAATTCTTGCCGCACCCAACGGAAAAGCCAAAACTTACGCAACTCAAATTGATCTTACAAAAAATAAAGAATTAATAATTGAAGCTAAATGCTCACCGGTTTTGCACAGCGATAAAACTCTTGCAGGAATTGTAACCGTAATAAGAAATATTACCGAAATAAAAAAAGTTGAAATTCTTAAATCGCAATTCGTTTCGATGGTTGCTCACGAATTAAAAGCTCCGCTGGCAGCAGTTTCCGGATTTTTAAGTATGATCTTAAATGAAGATCTTAATCTTGATGAAAACAAAAAGAAAGAATTTCTGGAAAGATCTTATAAAAGATTGAACAATCTAAATTTGATGATAAATGATCTACTTGATATTTCCAGCATTGAATTAAATCAAATTCACCGGGAAATTGAAGATGTTGACATTATTGAACTTTTGCAAAATGTAATTCAAATGCTTGAAGTTGAAATTCAAAATAAAAAAATTAAAGTGGATTTTTGCAAAAAGGAAAATCTTCCTTTGATCAAAATTGATTATGACGATATTCAAAGAGTTTTTACAAATTTGCTTAGCAACGCAATTAAATACAATAAAGAATTCGGCAATATTGATATTTCAGTTGAACAAAAAGGAACTTTCATAATCATAAAAATTTCCGATAGCGGAATTGGAATGAAACCTAAGGAACTAAAAAATATTTTCAACGAATTCTACAGGGCAAAAAACGAATATACAAAAAGTGTAAACGGAACCGGATTGGGACTTTCAATCGTGAAAAGAATAATAGATAATTACTCCGGTAAAATTGAAGTTACAAGCGAATACAATTTAGGATCGGAATTTACGATTTATCTACCTGTTAAATAAAAATTTTAATTTGGGAATTTTATGTCATTGATTGCAATAATTGATGATGATCCGGATATTTTGGATGCAGGAACAATTCTGTTAACCTCAAAAGGTCATAAAGTAATTACTGCAAACAATTTTACAAGCGGACTTGAAATTGTTATCAATCAAAACCCTGATCTAATAATTCTTGATATTTTGATGGAGAAATCAGATGATGGTTTTAATCTTGCTCAAAAAATCAGAGAACAAAATACTGATACGCCGATTTTGATCTACACATCAGTTTCAAAATCAACCGGAATGGATTTTCTAAATAACCCAAGTTGCCAGGTAAAGAAAAGAGTATTTGAAAAGAGCGATTCCC
>CBDUBH010000034.1:0-35071 GCA_965365345.1 uncultured Melioribacteraceae bacterium | reverse complement strand
ATGCTGAGAACCGTTACAAATGTAACCGGTGATGCGGCGGTAAATGTTGCGGTGGCTTCAACCGAAAATGAAATTACATATCAATAAAAATAATTTTTATAAATGGCGGTAAATAAAAATCTTGCATCTAAAAATCTATCTTTTTAATTTAATTAAAAATTAGAGTTCAAACATCAATAAAAAATATTTGAAACAATATTTCAATAACTGTTGTTTAATCGCAAACTCAATTGAAGCAGAAAGCTTTCCGGGTAAAACCGCAGAATTTTTAAGGAATAAAACACCTGAATTTCATCTTACCGTAATCTCCATTAAAAATAATAAAGGAGTTTTAAAAATATCTTTTACAGATCATTCAGATATAAAAAATTATTTGATTTCAGAAAAGTATTGTTTTGTTTGAGATAGAATTGTAAATAATTATCAAAAAAGTTTATTAAATGCAGATTGTTTTGTGAAAAATATGAGGTAAAAGTAAATTAAAAAGTTCTTTTTCTAAAAAATGTGAATTGAAATTTCAATTGAAAATATGTTCAGATTAAATGAAAAAATTTAAATAGGAATTTAAAATTGAATGTATTAAATTTAAAAGTGAATTTCGGTTCAATAAAGTAAAGATAAAACCGGATAGATATAACTTTTTAACAAACTTATATTGACTTTTTTTTATTAAATACTTAATGTTACCGAGTTAATTTTCTTTCAGTAAGAAAAGCGGTTTTGAAATAATATAATCATTGGAGGTTACTTTTTTATGGTACTCACACAAATTATTGCTTTTGGTACTTATGTTATTGCTCAAGCAAATGATGGCGGAGCGCTTACATGGCTTCAAGAAAAATACGTAGCCGGCGGCGGATTTATGCATCCGATATTGGCAACTTTGATCATTGGTCTTGCTTTCAGTATTGAAAGATTATGGACTTTATCAAGAGCTTCCACAAACACAAAAAAATTCATCGTTAAAGTGAAAAAAGCTTTAGCAGAAGGCGGTATTGAAGAAGCTATCAGATTGTGCGAAAATACAAGAGGTTCTATTGCTTCAGTTTTCCATGCAGGTTTATTAAGAGCTGATGAAGGTCTTGATGCAGCTGAAAAAGCTATTATGGCTTACGGTGCCTTGGAAATGAGCTTTTTGGAAAGAGGATTGATCTGGATCAACCTTATGATCACTTTGGCTCCTATGCTTGGATTTACCGGAACAGTACAAGGTATGATCTCTGCATTTGATGCTATTGCTGCTGCTAACCAAATTTCTCCTAGTATCGTTGCTAGCGGTATCGCGGTCGCGTTATTAACAACTCTTTTCGGACTTGTTGTAGCTATGATTCTTCAAACATTCTATAACTATTTCGTATCAAGAATTGACAGAATCGTTGCTGATATGGAAGAAAGCTCAATCGAATTAATTGATGCTTTATATGAAATTAAAACCGGAAAAAGAATTTAAGAGAGTTTAATAAAATGCCAATACTTAAAAAGAAAAAAAGAGCAGACGCTGAGATCCCAACGGCATCGATGTCTGATATCTCATTCTTATTGTTGTTGTTCTTCTTAGTAACTACAACAATTGATGTTGATACCGGTATTGGTCTAACACTGCCCGAATATATTCCTCCGGATGAAAAACAGGAAACTGTAGAAGTTTCGAAGGATAGAATGGCTGCCGTTCTGATAAATGAAAACGGTGATGTTTTATTGGATGGTAATGTAATTGCTATTCCTCAAATTTCTAAAAATTTGAAAGAAAGAATCAGAAGCAAAATTGAGTTACCTTCAAATAAAAAACTGATCGTTTCTGTAAAAACGGATAGAAAGACAAATTATAACAGATATATTCAGGCATTGGATCAAATCAAAAGAGCATATTTCGAAGTTCGTGATGAATATGCTATGGGTCAATACGGTAAAAAAGCTAATGAATTGAATCCTGATCAAGATAAAGAAGTTAAGGACAAAATACCTCAAATTATCTCAATTGCCGAACCTGAGGCTGTAAAATAATTTTATAGGAAAAAACGATGACTTTTGAAAAGAAAAGAGCAACTACAAAAACGAATATTCCTACAGCATCAATGTCGGATATTGTATTTATCCTTCTTTTGTTTTTCATGGTTACTACAACTTTAAGGGAGCAAGAAGTATTTGTTCAATACAAACTTCCTGAAGCAAAAGCCATAGAAAAAATTGAAAATAAAAGATTAATATCTTATATCTGGGTAGGATATGACGGTAGGATTCAGGTTAATGACAGTATTGTAAAATTGGAAGAAGTTCAGGATATTATGTACAGAAGAAGACAAGAACTTCCCAATGTTATCGTGTCATTAAGAATTGACAGAGCTTCGGATATGGGCGTTGTTACCGATATTCAGCAAGAACTGCGCAAAGCCGATGCAAGAAGAATTAACTATTCCGCTCAGGCTTTACCTGAATAAAAATATGTTTTGCAAATTAAAAAGGCAGGTATTATCTTAATATCTGCCTTTTTTTTTAGGAGAAAAAATAAAATGAGTTTAAAAGAAAAAATTAACGAAGATCTTAAAACAGCAATGAAATCAGGCGAAAAACTTCGCCTCGAAACAATCAGATCAATCCGGGCTTTAATTTTGGAGTTTGAAAAAAGCGGAACCGGAAAAGACTTAAATGATGAAGAAAGTATTCGATTATTAACTACTGCCGCAAAAAAAAGAAAAGACGCTATCGAACAGTACAGAAATGCCGGAAGAAATGATCTTGCAGATAAAGAAGAAGCGGAAATGAAAATTATAATGGAATATCTTCCAAAACAATTATCTGAAGATGAAGTTGAAACGAAAGTCCGTGAATTGGCAACTCAGATCGGAGCAACCGGAAAAAGCGATTTTTCAAAATTGATGCCTCTTGCAGTAAAAGAATTGAAAGGGCAGGCAGATGGTAAATTAATTAAAGCTAAAGTTGAAAAAGTATTAGGATAAAAATTGAATTATTTTGATTATTTTATAATTGGTATCGTTGTAATCGGATTTATTCTCGGATTTAAAGACGGATTGGTAAGAAAGATAATCGGTCTGATCGGAGTAATTCTAGGAATCATTTTGGCAATTGAATTTTCAAACGACCTCGGAAAAACTGTTGCTCCGCTTTTCGATAATGAAATTTACTTTGCCAGAATTGCATCAGGCTTTTTTATTTTCATAATTATATTTTTGCTCGCAGCAATTCTAAAAAGAGTTGTTCATCCGCATGATAAAGTTAATAAACTGATAAATCAAACTTTAGGCGGAATTGCTGGAGTTTTACAGATAATAATTTTTCTTTCCGGCTTACTTTTCTTTTTGAATTTATTCAGCGTACCTAAAAAAGAAATAAAGGAAAAATCAGCTTTATATGCTTCCATTTATTCGGTATTGCCCAAATCTGTTGATATGATTATTGGTGGAAGAGGAATTTTAAAAGCTTATATTGAAGAACAAACTAAAGATAAAAATATTACCGAACCGGAAATTCAGCCGGCTGATTCGTTAAAAACCAATAATGACGAATCCCAAAACAAAACTAAAATTAAAAAAGTCAGATTTTCAAAAGAGTAATGATAACAAAACCTATACTTGAAAAATTAGAATACGAAAAAATATTAAATTACATAGCAAAGTATGCGGTAACAGAACCCGGTAAAATTGAGATCCTAAACACGGTTCCACTTGATAATAAATCATTGGTTGAACTTGAAGGCAAATATGTTACCGAAGCAAAAGAAATAATAATTAAAAGCGATGTTCCTCCGATAAATTATCTTCCAGATCTTTTTGAAGATCTTTCAATTACTTCAATTGAAGGTGCCGTAATTAACGGAAAAAAAATCCTTGCGATCTTAAATTTGGCGCAAACCTCAAGATTTGTATTTCAATTCTTAAAAAATCAAACCGAAGCCGGAAAATTAGCGGAAAATTTTTTACAGGGATTATTTGTTGATAAAGTTTTTGAACATCATATACAAAAAATTGTTGATGAGAACGGAGAAGTTAAAGATAACGCGAGTTCTAAATTAAGCGAGATCCGTAATGAAATTAATCGAAAAACTGATTCGCTTTCGAAAGTTATAAATAAAATTCTGAAAAATTTATCAGACTCATATCTGGTTCGCGAAGAATATATTACCCTTCGTGACGGCAGAATGGTTGTTCCGGTAAAATCAGAACATAAAAGACATGTTAAAGGATTTATACATTCAGAATCATCAACCGGACAAACAGTTTACATTGAGCCGGAAGAAACTTTAGAATTGAACAACGAAATTCTTTCATTGAAATTTGCCGAACGCCGAGAAATTGAAAGATTATTGAAAGAATTAACAAAAAAAATCGGTGAACAAAGTGATAATTTAAAACTTGCTCTTCAAACAATTGCTTATCTGGATGCAATTTTTGCAAAAGCAAAATATTCGATCGAAATTATCGGATCTTTCCCGAGTCTTGATGAAAATTCAACCTTCAGAATTTTGGATGCCAGACATCCGATATTACTAAAAAAATACGGAAAAGAAAAAACTGTTCCGCTTAATTTAAACATCGAAAAAGATAATGTGATTTTGATTACCGGTCCAAACGCAGGCGGAAAAACTGTTGTACTGAAAACTGCCGGACTTCTTTCATTAATGGTAATGTCAGGAATCCATATTCCTGCACATCCGGATTCAAACTTTAAATTCCTAGCTCAAATTTTGGTTGATATCGGCGATCAACAATCAATAGAAGATGATCTAAGTACTTTCAGTTCGCATTTAACCAACATCCATAATATTTTGAATAGAGCCGATGTAAATTCACTTGTACTTTTAGATGAAATTGGAACAGGCACTGATCCCGCTGAAGGTAGCGCTTTAGCTTCAGCAATTTTAATTTCGCTTCAAAAGAAAAATGCGATTGTGCTTGCAACAACTCATCACGGTGAACTAAAACTGGCGGCAAACGAATTGGAAGGATTTCAAAATGCATCAATGGAATTTGATCCTGTAAAATTGATCCCAACTTACAAATTTAAGCAAGGTGTGCCCGGCTCAAGTTACGCTTTCGAAGTTGCCGGAAGAATCGGATTTTCAAATGATTTTTTTGAACTTGCAAAAAATTATTTGGATCCCGACAAAATGAAAATTGAAACTTTCCTTATAGATCTTGAAAATAAATCAACATCTTTAGAGAAGAAATTAAAAGAATATGAACTCGAAAATTCAAGATTAAAAGGTTTGACAAATCTTTATCAGCAAAATATTGAGCGATTGGAAAAACAGAAAAAAGAAATCATTAATAATGCAAAAATAAAAGCTGATGAATTTCTGAAAGATGTAAATAAAAAAGTTGAAAATGCGATAAAGGAAATTAGAGAAACTAAAGCGGATAAAGAAGTTGTAAAAAATATCAGAAAAGAAATCTCAGAATTGAAAGAGGAGGCAAAATCCGAAAATAATTTGTCAACGACGGATAAAAATATTATATTAAAAACTGGCGATTACGTTAACGTAAAAAATTCGCAAACGTACGGAAAGATTTTAGAGATCGAAAAAGATAAAGCGGTAATTGTTTCGGGAAGTATTAAGTTAAAAATAAAACTTGCAGAACTTTTACCAGCAAAGAAAAAAGATGTTGAAACAAAAATTGAATTTTCAGGAAGTTATTTTAAATCTGATGCAAAATCAAATTTGGATATTCGCGGTAAAAAGCCGGAAGAAGCCGATTTTGAAGTTGTTAAATTTTTAGATGATGCATTTTCGGCAGGATTGAACAGAATTGAAATTTTGCACGGAAAAGGAACCGGAATTTTGAAAAAAATGGTTCATGAAATTCTATCAAAACATGAAGGTGTAAAAAAATTCTATTTTGCAAATATTGAACATGGCGGTGACGGAATTACGGTAGTTGAACTAAAATAGGATAAATTTGATTAAAAAAATTTTAATTGCAAACAGAGGTGAAATTGCGGTAAGAATAATTAAAGCCTGCCGCGAAATGGGCATTACCTCTGCATCAATCTATTCAGATTGCGATAAAGATTCGTTGCATGTAAGATTAGCCGATGAAGCTTATCATATCGGCTTATCTCAGGCGGCGGATTCATATCTTAACACATCAAAAATTATTTCACTCGCAAAAAAGATCAAAGCCGATGCTATTCATCCCGGATACGGATTTCTTTCCGAAAATGCCGATTTTATAAAAACTATTGAAGAAAGCGGACTTATTTTTATTGGTCCTTCCTCGGAATCAGTAAAAATGATGGGAAGCAAAACTGCGGCAAGACAATTAATGAAGCAGCACAATGTTCCGATTGTTCCCGGAACAACCGAGCCGATAACAAATTTGGAAGAAGCGAAAAAATTTGCTTCTGAAATCGGCTATCCGATTTTGCTGAAAGCTGCCGGCGGCGGGGGCGGAAAAGGAATGCGGAAAGTTTTCTCTGAAGATGAATTTGAAGATTCATTATTGCGTGCACAAAGTGAAGCGAAAAAATCTTTTGGCAGCGATGAAGTTTACATCGAAAAATTAATTTTACAGCCCAAGCATATTGAAGTTCAAATTATTGCGGATAAACACGGAAATTATGCACATCTTTTTGAACGTGAGTGTTCGGTTCAAAGAAGACATCAAAAAATTATTGAAGAAGCGCCGTCTTTTTTTGTAGATGACGATCTAAGAAAACGATTGACCGAAGCAGCAGTAAATGCCGCAAAAGCCTGTGATTATTACAATGCCGGAACAATTGAATTCCTTGCCGATAAAGATAAAAATTTTTATTTCCTTGAAATGAATACGAGATTACAAGTAGAACATCCCGTTACCGAACTTATAACAGGAATTGATCTTGTGAAAGAACAGATCCGGGTTGCCCAGGGCGAAAAATTGTCTTTTAAACAGGAAGAATTAAAAATTAACGGTCATGCAATCGAATGCAGAATTTATGCGGAAGATGTAGATAATAATTTTGTTCCTTCCACCGGTAAAATACGTCATCACAGATTACCAAACGGAATTGGAATCAGAGTTGATACCGGAATTGATGTACTTTCGGAAGTTTCGGTTTATTACGATCCAATGCTTTCCAAAGTTTGCACATGGGCAAAAAACAGGGAAGAATCAATTGAAAGAATGAAAAGAGCTTTAGGTGAATATAGAATTGCCGGTGTTCTTACAAATATTGCTGCAAATCGCTGGGTTTTAAAACAGGCAGAATTTTTGAACGGAACTTTTGATATAAATTTTGTTGAAGAAAAATTTATTCCGCTAATTCCCAATAAATGGAAAACAGAAGATGCTTCAAAATATGAAGATGCCGCTGCAATTGTTGCAGCAATTTTAAAATTCAAAAAAAATGAATTGAATCCTTCAGCCGTAAATTGCAGTCGTTTTAACAAATGGGTAGAAAAAAAACATGAATGAATTTGTTGCAACAGTTTACGAAAAGAAAAAATCTGTAAAAATCAAAAATTCTGAATCTTTACTTTTTGATGGAGAAGAACTTGAATATAGTTTTTCGAAAATTGGCGAATTTTCATTTTTGCTTAAAATAAATAATAAAGTTTTTGAAATAATTGCAAATGAAATTGAAAAGGATAAATACGGAATATTAATTGACGGACACTACCTCGAAACCAAAATAAAAACCCGTTTACAGGAAAAAGCAGACGAATTATCTTCACTCCGGAAAAAACTGCATCACCACGATAATATCAAAGCTCCGATGCCGGGCATGATCATAAAAATTAAAAAAAAATTAGGCGATCATGTGGAAATTGGCGAATCAGTTCTTATATTAGAGGCGATGAAAATGGAAAATGATGTAAGATCGCCTGCAACCGGAATAATCAAAGAGCTTTTTATAAAAGAAGGCGATTCTGTGGAAAAAGGATTTGTTTTATTAACCATCGAATAAAGCATAATTCTTCATTTCATTAAAAATTTTCATTAATAAACAAAAACCATCAAACTTTTTATATGGAGGTCTTGTGAATAAAAAGATACTATCTCTTATATTGCTGGTATTTTCTGTAAATTCATTATTGTTTTCCAGCGGATTTCAAATTAATGAAAATGGTGCCAGAGCTTTAAGTATGGCAAATGCTTTTACCGGATTGGCTGATGATCCTTCCGCGGTTCATTTTAATCCCGCAGGAATCACTCAATTAAGCGGAACCAGATTTTTATTTGGAACTACTTTGATAATGCCGGCGGCATCTTTCCGCGGTCCTTCTCCTTCTGTTGAAGAAACAAAAATGAAAGAAAAAGTTTTTACTCCAATCAATTTTTATTTTACTCAGCAACTTTCAGATAAATTATTTTTCGGATTTGGTGTAAATAATCCTTATGGATTAGGAACAAGTTGGGATGAAGAGTGGGTTGGAAGATATATGACAACAGATGTTGAAATAAGAACTTTCAATTTTACTCCGGTAATTGCATATAAATTGATGGAAAATCTTTCTATCAGTGCCGGATTTACATATTCTTATGCTGATGTAATCATTGAAAAAATGGTTGGATTTGCTCCATTCTCAGCTCCGGATGCAAAAGTTAATTTAGAAGGTGACGGTTCAGGTTTCGGTTTTACTGCAGGTTTGTTGTTTAACATTACAAAAGATTTTTCATTTGGAGCATCTTATAGAAGTTCTATTGATTATGAATTTGAAGGAACTGCAGTAACCGAAAATGCACCTGCACAATTTGCTTCAAGACTTCCCAACGGCGGAATTAAAGCTCCTTTAACAGTTCCTGATAATTTGAATTTCGGAATTGCATTTAAAGGAATTGATAATCTTTTACTTACCGCTGATATTCAATTTGTCGGCTGGTCAAGTTACGATAGCTTGATCGTAAACAGAGAAGACGGATCAAGACTTTCAGCAAGTGCAAGAGAATATGAAAATTCATATATAGTAAGATTTGGAACTGAATATGGAATTTCAAATAAATTAGATCTAAGAGGCGGATTGTTTTATGATAAAAATCCGGTTCCCGATGAAAGATTAGATCCAACTTTACCCGATGCCGACAGATTAGGTTTTAATATCGGTTTGGGATACAAGTTTACTGAAAAATTCGGAATTGATATTGCATATTTATTCTTAAGATTTGCTGAAAGAACAATCACAAATTCTGAAGAAAGTTATGCATCAAGCGGATTTGCCCCGATGAACGGAACCTATACTTCATCAGCAAATCTTTTCGGAATAAATCTTTCATATAATTTTTAATAAAAAGGAAATAATTGAAAATGAAAAATAAATTTTATCCTGTTTTATTCTTTGTACTTTTCGCATTTATTTTTGCAGCCTGCGAAGATAGATCAGAAATAAGTGCTCCGGAAGTTAGCACGGGAACAGCTGATTTTACAACATTCGTATCACTTGGAAACAGCTTAACTGCCGGTTTTCAAAACAATGCATTATATGAAAGTTCACAAAGATACACATTAGGAAAATTGATCGCTGATCAAGTCGGTACTTCTTACGAACAACCTTATATTAGCGATCCCGGAATTGGAAGTCCGGGAAGAATAGAAATGGTTTCACTTTCTCCTGCAAAAATTTCATATAATTCCAATTTAGGAGAAACCATAAATATTGGCTATTCCAAACCATATAATAATTTAGCGGTTCCCGGCGCTGTTCTTTTTGATATGATGGATACAACTGATTTTGCTCAAAAATTTCAGACAAGAAGAAATCCGTTTTTCCAGATAGTGTTAAGAAACGCGGCAATGGGAAAAAGCATTCTTCAACAAGCTATCAGTTTAAATCCTTCTTTCATGACATTATGGATTGGAAATAATGATGTACTTGGTTATGCAACTTCAGGTGGAGTAAGTCCCAGCGCTCCTACTGATGCAAATTTATTTAATTTACTTTATACAAATTTGGTTGATGGAATTGTTGCAAACACAAATGCAAAAGTTGCCGTAGCAAATATACCTGATGTAAAAGCAATTCCGTTTTTTACTACAGTTGGTCCGCAAATGGCAGTTGGAATTAAAGGTGCGATAGCACAAAATTCTCAAATCCAGGGATTGATTTACGAAAAATCAAGCGGAATCGGAATTACAAAATTAGATCTTGCAGATGATGCTTTAATTACTTTACCGGCTATGAATTATGCTTCATTGTTAGGTCAACCAACAGGTAAATGGTACAGAGATAATAATTATCCCGGTTTACCTTCAGGTGTTGATACAACAAAACCTTTCGGATTCCATCCGCAGAATCCTTGGCCAAATGCTTTAATTCTTGATCTTGATGAACAAGCAAATGTAAGCCAGGCAACACAAAGTTTCAATCAAACAATTTCAAATTTGGTGAACCAACATTCAGATAGATTTGTTTTGGTTGATATGCATGCAATGTTGAATCAATTCAGAAATGCAGGAGTTGCGGGAATAACTTTTAGCGGAATCAGATTCTCAACTTCATTTGTAACCGGTGAATTATTCAGTTTGGATGGCGTACATTTAACAACACGCGGATACGGAGTTGCAGCAAACGAATTTATAAGAGCAATAAATTCAAAATTCAATGCTCAAATTCCATTGGTAAATGTTGCTGCATTACCCGGAAGTTTACCGCTATCAAACTAAAAAATAAATTTTTATCTATTAAAAATAGATTTTGAAATTCGATAATTAAGGAGCTTTGTAAAAGGCTCCTTTTATTTTAAAAAAGTTTTATTTAAATTTTAATTACTGTTGATATTTGATGTTTCTTTATTTACTATTGAAAAATGTTTTAATAAAAGGGAGATGATATGGCTTTTTCTTTAAATCGAATTCAACTTATAGGAAATTTGGGCAAAGATTCCGAAACAAGATTTACTGCAAATAATTTATCTGTCACAAATTTCACTATTGCAACTACGCACGGATATAAAGATAAAGATGGGCAATGGAAAAATGAAACGACCTGGCATAATTGCGTAGCATTTGGACTTTCAGATTATTTCAAAGATAATTTGAAAAAAGGAAAAAAGTTTTACGTAGAAGGTAGAATAACAAAAAATGAATATACCGATAAAGAAGGTATAAAAAGATATTCAACCGATGTTTATTGCGAAAAACTAATTCCGTTGGATTCAAGAGAAGGTGATTTCAATCAATCAGGCTCAAATAGCGGTGAATCTTTTAGTAAGCGTCCTGATTCTCCTGCGCCTGATGAAGGATTTTCGCAAGAAGATAATGATGATCTTCCGTTCTAAATATGTATAACAATTTAGGTTAATAAATAATTGGAAGTTGATTGGTATTTTAAGCTGCTGATTCTTTTTACGCTTTTAATTTTTTCCGCTTTCTTTTCTGGATCCGAAGTAGCTTTATTTTCTTTGGATAAAAATAAAATAAAGGAAATTAAGCATTCAAATCCGCTGATTGGAAATTATATTTATAGTCTTCTCGAGTTTCCGAGAAGACTTTTAGTAACAATTCTCCTTGGTAATACTGCGATTAATATCGGTATTACAATTATTGCCGTAACTTTAGCTCTCGATGCTGCAAAAACTTATAATTTTCCTGAAGAATATGCACTTATTGGACAAGTTATTCTTGTTACAATTCTTGTACTTTTAATTGGTGAAATTACGCCAAAGGTTTGGGCATCAAAATATCCGTTAACTTTTTCGAGAGTTGTAAGCATTCCGCTTTATTGGATAAGCGTTTTGATTTATCCGATCTCAAAAATAATTACCGAATTGATCAAAACTTTAGTTTCAAAAATCCGTTTGGATAAATTTAAAACCGGAATTCTCTCAAACGAAATTGCCGATCTTGCAGATCTTGGAATTGAATCCGGAAGCATTGTTGAAGAAGAGCAAGAACTTATTCACGGATTAGTTTCCTTCAGAACAGTAACCGCTCGCGAAGTTATGACGCACAGAGTTGATATTATTGCAGTATCTGTTGACTCAACTTTTGATGAACTTATGCAAATTGTTACAGAATCAGGACACAGCAGAATTCCTTTATACGGAAATAATCTTGATGAAATTCTTGGAATAATTTACACAAAAGATCTTTTGCCATATTTAAAAAGCAACAGCAATAAAGAATTGATCCTAACAAAAATTGCGCGAAAAGTGATTTTTGTCCCTGAAACAAAATTGATCAGCGAATTATTAAAAGAATTTCAGGCGAAGAAGATGCACGCCGGAATTGTAGTTGATGAATACGGCGGAACTGCCGGACTGATTTCTCTTGAAGATATTTTAGAAGAGATCGTTGGCGAAATTCGTGATGAATATGATGAAGAAGATGCCGAGATAATTAAAGTAAATGAAAATTCATATATGATGCTGGGTAAAGTTTCAGTTGAGGAAGTTAACGAAATTTTAAATATCAACATTTATTCAGATAATGACGATTACGATACTTTGGGTGGATTTATTATGAGCCAAGCCGGATCAATTCCCGAAGAAGGTTATCAATTCGAATTTGAAAATCATAAGTTTACCGTAAAAGAAGTAGAAAATCGTAGAGTAATAAAAATTCTTGTCGAAACTTTGCCGCAAATTAACATAACCAAAAGTGAATCAGAATGAAAAAAGGTTGTTTCATAACAGTATTAGCGATTCTTACAATTTCAATTGCTGCGGTAATTTATTTTGTAAAGTATCACGGCAATGAAGCTTTGAATATAGTTAAGCCGTTCGTTGTTGATCAAATGATGAATGAAGCTTTAGGCGATATTGATAGTTTAAAAAATTCACCACAAGCCGATTCACTTAAAGTTTTAGTTGAAAATTATTTGAGTGATTTCAAAAATTTTGATCAATTAAATTTTGAAGATGCAGAATCCTTTTTCGATAAATTGAAATTTACAATTCATGATGAAATCATTGATTCTGCAGATCTTGAAATGATTAGATTTGAATATGAAAAACAGATTGCAAAAATTAAAAAACTTGGAAATCAAAATTAATGAAGGACGAAAAAAAAACTAAAATAAAAGTCGGCATTACCGTAGCGGTTGCGCTAATTTTATTAATTTGGATTTTCGGTTGGGCAAAAAATATTTCACTCTATTCAAATCAAAATTCATTGAACGTAAAATTTGAAAATGTTGCAGGATTAGAAAAAGGCGATCCGGTAACTATTAACGGAGTTCGAAAAGGATTTGTTGATGATATTAAAGTTCATCAAAATTCCGCTTTGGTAAAATTGTCATTGGATAAAGATGCGGAATTAAAAGAGGATGCGCAGTTTTCAGTAATTATGCTCGATCTTATGGGCGGCAAAAAAATTGAAATAATGCCCGGCAAAAATGATAAGAAAATTGATTATAGCCAAATTCAAAATGGTAGATTTTTGGCAGATGTTCCAACCGTAATGGCAATGATCGGAAGCGTTCAATCTGATTTGATCAATATTATAAAAGAAGTTCAGATCACTTTAGGTTCATTAAATGAAGTTTTGACTGATGAAAATTTCAATTCCGAATTAAAAAGTTCTGTGAAAAATTTGAATCTGCTTACTTCAAAATTAAATGCAGTTATTGAAAAAAATCAAAATAACCTGGAATTACTTTTAAAGAACAGTACCGAATTGACTTCCGAAGCTACAAATTTTATGAAAGAAAACAGATCCGGAATTTCTGAATCTTTCACGAATTTAAATAAAATGATAGTAAAGACCGATCAACTTATTTCCAAAATTAATTCAGTTGCGGAAGAAACTTCTGCAAAGAAAAATAATTTAGGAAAATTAATGTATGATGAAGAATTGCTGAACGATCTGAAATTAACTTTAAAGCAGGCAAAAGAATTGACCGGAATTTTGAATGAGCAATTAAAAGGCAAAGGAATCAATGTTGATGCGAATATTGATCTTTTTTAAAGTATTTTTTTTAGTTTTTTTCAATAATACAATTCAAGTTCACGCAATTGATTCTAAGCCGGTAAGAGCAAAAAACGGAATGGTTGTAAGCGCAAGCAAAATAGCTTCGGATGTTGGAATTGAAATTCTGAAAAAAGGCGGAAATGCCGTTGATGCTGCTGTTGCAACAGGATTTGCACTTGCCGTAACTTATCCTTCAGCAGGAAATTTGGGCGGCGGGGGATATATGATAATCAGAACTTCCGACGGAAAAAATATTGCTCTGGATTTCCGGGAAACCGCTCCCGCAAAATCTTTCAAAAATATGTATCTTGATGAAAAAGGAAATTTCAATCCGGAATTAAGCACAAAGGGAATTACTTCAGCCGGAGTGCCCGGCAGCGTTGCCGGTTTAATTTACGCTTTGGAAAATTACGGCACTATGAAATTAAATGAAGTTATTGAACCCGCAATAAAACTCGCCGCACAAGGTTTTTCTTTAGAATATGATTTAGCCGAAGATTTTAAAAAATATTTGCCTGAACTTTTGAAATTTGAATCTTCTAAAAAGATCTTTTCAAAAAACGGAATTCCTTTTGAAGAAGGTGAAATTTTCGTTCAAAAAGATCTTGCAAAAACTTTAAAATTTATAAAGGAAAAAGGGAAGGATGGATTTTACAAAGGTGAAATTGCTGCCCTATTAATTGAACAATCAAAAAAATCGGGCGGTTATTTAACTTTTGAAGATCTTGAAAACTATAAAGTTCTCGAAAAAGAACCTGTTATTGGAAATTATAAAAGTTATAAAATTATTTCAAAGCCGCCTTCATCTTCCGGTGGAATTGCATTAATTCAATCATTAAATATTCTGGAAAATTTTAATTTTTCTAAAGATGATTGGAACTCAAGTAAATATATTCATACTTTATCGGAAATTTTAAAATATGTTTATGCTGATAGATCAAAATATTTGGGCGATGAAAATTTTGTTGAAATTCCAAAAGATAAACTGATCTCAAAAGAATATGCGAAAGGAATTTCTCAAAAGATCGGGGAGTTTGCTGTACCTTCCAGCAAAATTTTTTCCGGACTTGATCTTACTTTTGAAAGCAATGAAACAACTCATTATTCTGTTGCTGATAAATTTGGTAATTTTGTAAGTACAACAACCACAATAAATTCAGCTTACGGATCAAAATTAGTTGTTGAGGGCGCAGGATTTTTACTGAATAATGAAATGGATGATTTCAGTGCAAAACCCGGCGTACCGAATCAATTTGGACTTATCGGCTCGGAAGCAAATTCAATTGCGCCCGGCAAAAGAATGTTAAGTTCAATGACTCCGGCAATAATTTTAAAAGATGAAAAACCTTTTATGGCAATTGGTTCTCCTGGCGGATCAACAATTATTACAACGGTTTTGCAAGTGATTTTGAATGTTTTGGACTTTGGGATGAATATAAGGCAAGCGATAGAACAACCGAGATTTCATCATCAGGGTTTACCAGACGAAATTCTTTTTGAAAAATTTGGTCTATCAAATGATGTTAAAGAAAATTTAATTGAAAAAGGGCATAAACTTTCAGGTGAATTTGTACTTGGCAGAGCTGAAGGAATTTTACTTGACAATGACGGAATATTTTGGGGAATGAGCGATCCACGCGGATTCGGAAAGGCAGCGGGTTTTTAAATGATCTGTGGAATTGGAGTTGACATAATCGAAATCGACCGGATTAAAAACAGTATTGAAAAATTCGGGAAAGCGTTTACCGAAAAAATATTTACATCAGTTGAAATTGAGTATTGCGAAAGTAAGAAAAATAAAGTTCAACATTATGCAGCAAGATTTGCCGCAAAAGAAGCCGTAATTAAAGCGATGTCCAAAGATCAGCCGCAAGGTTTTAAATGGACTGATATCGAAATTTTTAATGAGTTAAACGGAATGCCGGGAGTTAAACTTTTCGGTAAATTTTTGCAAATATTAGGTGATGATAAGGAAATTAAAATCAGTATAAGCCATTCGCACAATTATGTAACGAGCTTTGCAGTTTTGCATAAAAAAGAAAAGGACGCTTAAAGCGTCCTTTTCTTTTTTATGCAACTCTTAATGGATTGCAGCAATTTCTAATTACATCTCTTAATCTTCCCAATTCCAATGGTTTTGTAAGGAAGTAATTTCCACCGAACATTTTAACATCTCGTTCACTGATTAATTCCGGATAGCCTGTCATAACCACAACTGGAATATTCGGATTTGATTTCTTTATTAAAGTGAATAGTTCAACACTTGATTTTGTTTCGAGCATAAAATCAGTAATGATCAAATCAATTTTTTTGCCCTTAATTTTTTCCAAAGCCTCATCAGAGTCGCTTGCCGAAATCATATCATAATTTTCGGTTTCCATTAAAAACGCAAAAGCTTCAAGAATTTTTTTATCATCATCAACAACTAAAACTGTCGGTTTTGTTCTGCTTTCAAGATTTACTCTTTGACTTTTTGATTGTGTTTTCAATGCTTCATTATTCCACATATTTTCTCCTCCCTGAAATTTTTCATTAATTATAAAAATTTTGACATCAATGTCAATTTTTCTATTATAATATTATAAACAATCATCGTGCCAAAATTAAGTTTCGATTTTGATCAAAATTTAAAGATAATTTGGAAAATGTAAAATAGGATTTTACAGTCTGTAAATTTAAATTTTACGAAAGGATAAAAAATTAGGAATGATTAACTTAAATTAAAATTCAATTTAAAAAATCATGAAAAGATTATTTGATTTAGATTTCCCCTATGTAAAAGTTGGAAAGAAAAAATTCCCTGATTTATTTCCTATAATGATTTATTTCAATTTCATGTTTTGAGACCAAACGCTGGAAATTTTGCCTTGTCATTCCCGAAATTTCAGCGGCTTTTGCAATATTTCCTGAAGTTTCTTTCAAAAGTTTATCAATAAATTTCTTTTCAAATTTATCTAAAAATATTTCTTTTGCATCAGCAAAATTATTTGTTGAAATTTCAAAAGGATCAAAGTGCGAACCATTTTTGGTAATTAAATCTGAAAAATCAGATGAAAGCAGAACTTCTCCTTTTGCAAGCATTACAGCTCGTTCAATTGAATTTGAAAGTTCCCGGACGTTTCCCGGATAATCATAATTTTCAAGTAAATTAAGAGATTCTTCGGATAATCCTTTAATATTTTTTTTCAAAAGATAATTTGATTTTTGCAAAAAGAAACTTGCCAACGGGAAAATATCTTCTTTCCGCTCCCGCAAAGGGACAAGATTTACAGAAGCAACATTTAATCTATAAAATAGATCTTCTCTGAAATTTCCGGTTTTAACTTCATGCTCTAAATTTGAATTTGTCGCTGCAATAAATCTCGCTGAAACCGGGTGCGTTTCATTTCCGCCTAATCTTTCAAATTCACGGTTTTGTAAAACTCTTAACAATTTTTGCTGTAAATTTAGCGATAATCCGCCAATTTCATCAAGAAAAATCGTTCCTTCTCCGGCGAGTTCAAACTTTCCGAATTTCCTTTCAATTGCTCCGGTGAAAGCGCCTTTTTCATATCCGAATAGTTCTGATTCAAGTAAGTTTTCAGGTAAGGCCATGCAATTTATTGCAACAAAAGGATGTGCTGAATTTTTACTATTGTTATGAATTGCACGCGCAACAAGTTCTTTTCCTGTTCCGCTTTCGCCAAGAATTAAAACCGGAGTATGGTTCGGAGTCGTGGAAATTGAGCCGATCAATTTGTAAACTTCCTGCATAGGAGAAGAATTCCCAATTATCTCGAATCTATTATGAATTTCTTCCCTGAAATCATAAATTTCATTAGGTTTGAAAATTTTTACATTAGTGCTTGCAACGGCTCTTTTTATTGTATCTCTAACTTTTTTAAGATCCAACGGCTTTGTTAAATATTCGAATGCACCGAGTTGAATTGCTTTTATTGTTGTGTGCATTGTTCCGAATCCGGTAATGATTATGATAGGAACAGAGGATTTTTCATTGCGGAGTTTTTCAAGGACTTGAAGCCCGTCAAATTTCGGCATAGTAAAATCCAGAAAAATTACATCAGGATCACAAGTTTTTGCTTTTTGCAAAGCTTCTTCGCCATCATTTGCTATTATTCCGTTGTAACCGTCTTTTTCAAGAAATTGCGAAAAAGCGTATAAAATATTTTCATCATCATCGGCTATTAAAATATTTATTTTTTTCATTTTTTACCTTTTAACAAATAAAGGCAAATATATTTTGAAAGTTGTTCCAATGCCTTTTTTACTGGAAACCGAAATTATTCCGTTGTGTGAATTTATTGTGCGTTTTACTATTGATAAACCAAGTCCGGATCCTTTTTCTTTTGTTGTAAAGAAAGGTTCAAAAATTCGTGAAATGAAATTTTCATCAATCCCGATTCCGTTATCGGAAATTTCGATTAAGATACATTCGGTTCCTTTTGGGATTGTGATCTCTCTTTTTGATGATTTTGAAAATTTTTTGGTTACATCATCAACTTCAAAAGAAACATCACGAAGATTTTCTTCTGCTTCAACGCATTTTGAAAAAAAAGAAACTTTCCGCGTAAGCTTTTTATGATTTTCATCAAATGCCTGAGTTGCATTGATTAGCAAATTTATCAAAGCATCTTTTATACTTTGTGCGTTCATGAAAATTCCGGGCATTCCGGATTCAAATTTTGTTATGAAATTTATGCTTCGTTTTGAACATTCCATTTTTATAAAAGGAATTATTTCTGAAAGAATTTCTACCGGATCTTCATTTTGAAATTCAAGCGGGGCAGGATGCGAAAAATTTAATAATTGATTTACAATTTTTTCCATATGATAAATTGAATTTATCGCAGTGATCAATGATCTTTTTTCACTATCTTTTAAATTTTCACTTTCGCCATGAATTTGCAAGATCATTTTTACCGAGGTCAGCGCATTTCTGAATTCATGTGCTATCATTGCGCTCATTTCTCCAATCGCCATAATTTTTTCGGTTTGAATCAACTGCTTTTCGAATTTTATTCGTTCGCCTATATCTCGCATAATTATTACACCCAGCACTTTTCCGTCATTAGTTACAAATCTGTTTCCGGTACATTCAAACCAAAGCCAAGTACCGTCTTTATGCTTAAATCTTAAATTTGCCCTGCCGAAATTCTTTTTCAATTCTGAATTTACAATTTGTATATCATTATAGTTTACATAATTTACAAAAGGACTTCCGATAAGTTCTGATTTCTCGTAACCCAAAACATCTTTGAAATTCGGACTGATAAAAACAAATTTTGATTCATTATCAATTTCACAAATAAGATCGTAAGAATTTTCTGCAACTGTCCGGTATCTTTCTTCGCTTAAAATTAAGTTTTGTTCGGCAATTTTTCGATTTGTTATATCAATTAGAACCCCCTGAATATGGCTTATCATTCCAAATGGATCCTGGCGGATCCAATTTCTGCTATCAACCCAGCGAACTTCCTTATTGGCGGTTAAAATACGGAACTCAATATTAATTTCTTCAAGATTTTTCTTCCGGATAGATCTGAATTTTTTTGTTAAATTGTCAATATCATCAGGATGAACAATATCAGAAAAATTTATTTTCTTGTGTATAAAATCATTTGGTTTATATCCGAATTGAGCAATATTTTCAGAAACAAATTCTACCGACATTTCTCCCGGGTAACTGAAAAGAAAAACTACAGCCGAACTTTTGTTAATGATGATTTCAAGTTCTTTAAGTTTATCAATTGCTTTTTGAAGATCATCCTGAATTTGTTTTAAATTTGTCACATCAACAATTACTCCGACAATCCCGCTGATTTCGCCATACAAATTTTTATACGAAGCTTTATTTATAATCAGATCTTTAAATGTTCCATCACGCAAAGCAAATTTTCCGTAATAGGAATTTTTCATTAATCCGGAAATAAGACTTTCATCAATTTGGCTGCTTTTTAAAGAATATTTTGTAGAAGAAATTTGATGAATGGATTTTCCGATTATACTTTCGCGCTTCATTCCGGTAAGTTCTTCAAAAGCTTTGTTACAGCCTAGATAAATTCCTTCAGTATTTTTAAAGAATACCGGATTTGGAAGTGAATCAATTACAGTTTGAAGAAAAACATTTTTTTCCTGCAAAGCTTTTTCAGAATTTTTTTTATCGGTAATGTCAATAATAAATCCATCCAAACGCAAAAGTTCATTATTTTTATTGAAGATCGGATTAAAAGTATTTGCGATCCATCTTACTTTTCCGTTTTTATGAATTATTCTGTGTTCAATTGAATTCCTTTTGCTATCAGGTTTTAAATTCATAAAAAATTCAAACACAGATTTTCTATCATCAGGATGAACCATTTTTATCCATAAAAGGGGATCGTTAGAATATTCTTCCGGTTTGTATCCTGTAATTTTTAAACACTTCGGACTATGATAAGTTGAAATAACAGAACCGTTTAAATAATTTGTATTGTAAATATATCCGTTAATATTATGAATTATGGTTTTAAATAACGCTTCGCTTTTTTGTAATCTTTCTTCATATTCCTTATGAAAAGTTATATCATGACCTTTAATTAAAACTGCGGGATTTCCTTCATAATTTATTTTTGTAAAATACGCGTCAATAAAAATATTCTTACCGGATTTAGCTATAAAACAAATTTCTTTCGGTTTATCAAGATTTGAATTTTCAATAACTTTTTTGATTAGAGATTTAAATTTTGGAAAAACTGCAGGATCAAGAAATTGTTCAATATTATCGTTTCCCTCAATTTCACTTTTGCTTACTTCAAACAAATTTCTTCCGGCGGAATTTAATTCAAGAATTTTCAAATCTGAAATTATCATTAAAAGATCAGAAGTTTTTTTCAGAAATTTATAAATCTTAGCATCTTTACCGGCTAAATTTTTAGTCGAATTTCCGGAATCAATTTCTTCGTTTAACATTATTTGCTCCCGCTTAACAATTAAAATGCTTAAAAGACAAAAGCATTTTCTAATTTAAAATAACAACTAACTGCTAAGTTTCAAAGGCAGGTAGATTTTAAAAACAGTGCCCACATTAACTTTGCTTTCAACGCAAATGATGCCGCCGTGCGCGTTTATTGTCCTTTTAACTGTTGGTAATCCCAGTCCCGAGCCTTTTTCTTTTGTTGTAACAAACGGTTCAAAAATTCTGCTTAAAATATTTTCATCAATTCCACATGCATTATCATTAATTTCTATGTAAATGCACTCTGAACCTTTCGGTAAAATTACCTGCTGATCTTTTTGATTTTTTTTCTTTATTGCCAAACTTCCTTGTCCGTATGAAAAATCGTAATCTTTAACGGTTTCTTCAAGAATTATTTTTTTTGTTATAAGATAAATTCTTTTCCAAACTTTCAGATTTGTATTTTCAAAAGCCTGAACAGCATTAATTAGAAGATTAAAAACAGCATCTTTTATACTCGCAGAATGAAGCAAAACAGGCGGTAAAGATTTATCAAATTTTTTGATCACCTGAATGAATTTCCTTTTCGCCTGAATTATCGGGAAACCGGAACATTCATTTATAATTGAATTTAGATCGCAAATTTGAAGATCCATTTGAACGGGATGCGCATAATTTAATAACTGCTTTACAACATCTTCCATATGTTTTATTGAATTCAGCGCAACAAAGAGTGATTTTTTTTGTCCTTCGGTTAAAACTTCAATTTCGCTGTGAAGCTGCAAGATCATTTTTATAGAAGTCAATGAATTCCGGAATTCGTGCGCTATCATTGCACTCATTTCGCCGATTGCCATTAACTTTTCAGATTGAATTAATTGTTCTTCAATTTTCTTTCTTTCGGAAATATCTCTTGCAATAAAAACGCATCTTTCACGGGCATTTGCTGATTTGAATCTTTTTCCCGCACCTTCAAACCAAAGCCACTCGCCGTTACTTTGCTTAAATCTGAAATTTACCTGGAACGCTTCTTTTTTTAATTCTGTTAAAAATCCGGGAAGATCATCAATGTGAACAAAATCAATTATATTTTTTTCCAAAAGTTCTTCATGCGAATAATTTAAAACCTCGCCGAAGTTAGGACTTACATAAATGAAATGATTTTTGCTGTTCAATTCGCAAATAAGATCGTATGAATTTTCAGTGATGGTTTTATACTTTTCACGACTTTCTTTTAGCAAAAGTTCCGCAAGTTTTCTTTCGGTAATATCAGTCAAAATTCCCTGATAAGTTTTGATCTTTTCTTTTTCATCTTTTACTTTCCATAATCTGCAATCGATCCATTTGATTTGATTATCCGGGGTTATAATTCTTAATTCTTCATTAAAATCATTTGCAGGATCAAAAGAAAAAAGTATTAGATCATCGGTCAGTTGTTTTTTGTCTTCAGGATAAATCAAATCCAAAAATTTAATTTTGCGATCGAGAATTTCATTTCTGTCATACTTGAATTGCGAAATATTTTCCGAAATATAATTTACGCTTAAATTTTCATCTGCTGTTAAAATTAAAACTACAACCGGACTTTTATTTATTATCTTTTCAATTTCTTTTATTATTGAAAGGCTTGCATTCAATTCATTTTGAACATTTTTTAGATTTGAAATATCAACCAAAATTCCGAGAACGCCGTACTGCTCGTCTTTTTCATTCATGAAATTTACTTTATTGAAGAGAAAATTCTTATTGAAAACATCTGTTGAAATTTCAATTTCTTTTCCGGTAAGTTCATCTTTGCTCCATATTCCGTTTTCAACTTTTACGCTGAATTCATTTAAAAGAGGAGAATTAAGTTCAGTAATATTTTTATTCAGAATGTAATCTTTTGAAATTCCTAAAAATTCTTCAAAAGCAGTATTTATCAGTTTGAATCCGGAATTTATTTCTTTGTAAAAAATCGGATTTGGAATATTATCAATTAATCTTTGCAGAAAAACATTTTGTTCTTTTAAAACTTTTTCGGAATTAACACGCTCGGTAATATCAAGTATAAATCCATCAATTCTGTAAAGATTATTTTTGTCTATTTCAACCGTAAATGTGTTTGATATCCATCTTTCAGTTCCGTTTTTATGAATTATTCTGTGTTCAACTGTGGATTGAATGTTTTCGGTAAATTTTTCGAAAAGTATGTAAATCCAGTCTCTATCTTCGGGGTGAACCATTTTGATCCAAAGATCAGGATCGCTGTTATATTCTTCCGGTGTAAATCCGGTTATTTGCGTGCATTTGGGACTATGATAATTTGAAACTACAGTTCCGTTTTGGTAAGTGCCGCTGTAAACATATTCTTGAATATTTTGAACGATCATTTTAAAACGTTCTTCGCTTTTTTGTAACGCTTCCTGAGTGCGTTTAATATCCATCAGATTTTTACCGATAAGCAAAACCGATAAACCGGTTTTTGAAAGATATGGAAAAAATCCTCTTTCAATATAAATTTCAGATAGATCTTTTTTGATCAGTTTTTCTTCAATGAAAAGGGAATTATCCTTTCCTGAAATTATTGAATTTATTTGAGCGGAAGTTTCATCGCGCTGTTCAAAACTCACAAGTGAAATATAATCTTTATTTAAAAGTTCTTCATGATTTTTGTATCCTAAAAGCTTAACGCCGCCGGGATTTATATAAGTAATCTTTCCATTTTCTAAAACTATAATTAAATCGGATGAAAATGCTACAAGCTGCTTGTATAAATTTTCACTGTTGCGTAAAATCTCTTCGCTTAATTTTCTTTTAGAAATTTCTTCCTGCAATTTTATTAATTGATCTTTATAACTTCTAATTGCAATAAAAGCCATAAAAGTTGCAATAGAAGAAATTATGGAAATTGTAAAAATTGAAAATCTGCTGAAAGGGGAATTGTAATGAAAAAGATTTTCGAGAAGTTCCAAAGAAAAGATCAATGAAAAAATGATAATGAAGAAAATTATCAAAAGGATAAAAATATTCCTGCGTTGCGAAAAATTCAGAAATTTTTCATAGATCTTTTTCATTAAAACTGCCTGTAGAATTTTTAGAGTAGAGTGGAAGATAGATCTTATTTAACATAAAATGTTAATTGAATTTGTCTGTATTTTCTTTTTAAAACCATTTTAAAAATAATCTTTAAACCGGATTTATTTTCTAAACAGCTTTATTAATTAAATCTAAAAGATTTCACTTAAAATGAAAATGAATAAATTTAACAATAAAAAAGCGTAAATATTTCAATGAATATTTACGCTTTAATTTTTATAGAAATTAAATTTCAATATTTATTTTTCAATGGTTCTGCTAAAAATAAAATCAACATTTTTCAAAGTATCGCTGTTTGAAAAAATTTCTTCAATTTCTTCTTTGGTTAAATATTTTGAAACTTCTACGGAATTAATCAATTCATCTTTTAAATTTTTATTTTGGTCAGCCCAAACTTCCATTGCCGGAGTTTGAACCAATCTGTAGGCATCTTCGCGCGTTGCGCCTTTGTTTACTAGTTTTAAAAGAACAGTTTGTGAAAAAACAAGTCCGCGTGTAATGTTCAAATTCTTGATCATATTTTCAGGATAGATCAAAAGATTTTTTATTAGTTTTACGGAAAGATTTAACATGTAATCAAGTGCGATGCAGCTATCGGGAACAATTATTCTTTCAACTGATGAATGTGAAATATCCCTTTCATGCCAAAGCGCAACATTTTCAAGTGCCGCCATGGCGTTGCTTCGCAAAATTCTTGCAAGTCCGGTAATTCTTTCGCATGTAATAGGATTTCTTTTATGCGGCATTGCTGAAGATCCTTTTTGACCTTTCGAAAAATATTCTTCGGCTTCCAAAACTTCGGTTCTTTGCAGATGGCGAATTTCAACTGAGATTTTTTCCAATGTTGCTGCAATTATTGAAAGTGTTGTTAAAAATTCTGCGTGCCTGTCTCTTTGAATTACTTGAGTTGAAACGGGTTCAGGTTTTAATCCCATTTTTTCGCAGACAAATTCTTCAACTTTTGGTGAAAGGTGAGCGAAAGTTCCCACCGCTCCTGAAATTTGCCCAACGCTGATAATTTCGATCGCGCGTTTTAATCTTTCGATATTTCGATCTGTTTCTTCATACCACAGCGCAAATTTCAATCCCATTGTTGTGGGTTCTGCATGAATTCCGTGACTTCTTCCGATGCAAATTGTATTTTTATGTTCAATCGCTCTTTGTTTTAAAGCATCTTTTAAATCAAATAATTTTTGAAGAAGAATTTCGCCCGCTTTTTTCATTTGAAAGGAAAGTGCCGTGTCTAAAATATCGGAACTTGTCATTCCGTAATGTATATGTCTTGATTCCGGACCAACATATTCGGCAACATTTGTTAAAAAAGCGATAACATCATGTTTTGTAGTTTCTTCAATTTCCAAAACTCTTTTTACATCAAAATTTGCTTTTTGCTTAATGATCTCAACATCTTCTTTTGGAATTTCTCCCATTTCTGCGCGGGCTTCACAAGCTAAAATTTCGATATCGAGCCAGGTTTTAAATTTGAATTCATCATGCCAGATTTTTCCCATTTCAGGGAGCGTGTACCTTTCAATCATTATCTTTTTTCCAGTTTCATTGTTTTTATTTGTGATTTATTCTCTCTGATAATATTAATTTTTATCGATTCTCCGGTTCTGAATTCCTGAAAAATTCCGATAAGCGAGCGATCATTATTAACGGGTATTCCTTCAACAGTTGTAATTATATCACCGACTTGAATTCCGGCTTTATCGCTCGGCGAATTTTTATCAATATAAGTTACAATAACTCCGCTTATATTTGGAAGCTTGTAATATTTTGCAATTTCCTCATCAATATTTTGAACGCGCATTCCGATCCAGAAATTTCTATCAACTTCGCCGTTTCGTTTTAATTCATTTACAATTTTGGAAACTTTATTAATAGGAATTGCAAAACCGATTCCGATATTTCCTTGCGCGCCGTAAATCAAAGTATTAATCCCGATTAATTCTCCTGCGCTGTTGATCAAAGGTCCGCCGCTGTTACCGCCATTAATTGCAGCATCGGTTTGTATCATTCCCAAATAATATCTGTTATTTACCGGTTCCAAATTCATTCCGGTTGCGCTCACAACTCCTACTGTTACAATCGGCTTGTTGTTTATTTCGAAAAGTCCGAACGGATTTCCCAAAGCAATTACCCATTCACCAATAATTGCGTCATCAGAATTTCCGAATTTTATATATGAAAGATTTTTTTCGCTTATCTTTAAAAGACAGATATCAGAAATAGGATCAGTTCCGATTCTTTCGGCTTTATAATGTTTCCCGTTTGTTAATGTTACGGTAATTTCCGAGCCGCTTCCGGCAACGTGATCATTTGTCAAAATGAAACCATCATTTGAAATTATAACTCCCGATCCGCGACTTTGAGATTTATATTGTCTCGATCTGTCGCCGAAGAAAAACCTGTAGAACGGATCATCAACATAAGGATCGCGGTATTCCAAAATTTCCGTAACTGTAATTCCAACTACGGCAGGACTTGCGGATTTTACAGTTTCGGTAATTAAACTGCTTCTTTGATTGGAAATGATATTTGAATTTTCAATTCTTTTTTCTGCGGTTGAAATTGTATCGCCGTTTGAGGTTACGCGGAAATTCAATTCGCCGTTTTTGTTTTCTTTTGCAAAATAAAGATAAGCAAAACTTACCGAAACCATTGCAAAAAATAGCAACATCAATATTAAAATTTTATTAAAACTTTTCATGGCTATTGTTTCTTCATTTCAGATGACAATTTAATTTACTTTAAATTTAAATTTTAAAATTTTCCCAATAAAGATAGTAAAAAGGGAACAGATTTAAAATGTAAATTGCTTAAAACGATTTGTTTAATATGACAAGTTTAATTGAAATTTAGTTTAAAATAAACTATAAAAATGTTATTGATAAGTGAAAATTGTGATATGAATTTTCAGAAAAGAATTCAGGCACTCCCATAAGAAGTGCCGGAAAAATCAGTTTAGTTAATCAGATTATCAACATTTACGGAGGAAACTTGTTTTTTGATGTTCATGCCGTCGCAAACTGTATCATTAATTATGGGAAGCGCCCATTTTATTAACGAAAAAATTTGTTCAATATCTTCATCATTCAAAATATAATTTTCAAAGATCAATCTTCTGTTTTGAATATCTACTTTTTTTATCGGATCTGAAAAAACATCAATTAATCTTGTACGTTTTTTTGAAATTTTTCTAAGTGAAGTGGAAATTTCAGAAAGTTCAAGTAATCCGGGTAAAAAAACATTATTTTGAAAATCCTGTTTATATAATTTCAGGGCATTTAAAATTTTGTACTGACTTATTTCAAAATCATTTATATATATGAAATTCTCGATTGTTAACCGGCTCATTTTCATCCTTTAAATATTTTTTTTATGCTGCCAATCTTGCCATCAATTTTCTTTTTGCAACAGGAAGAATTGTATCTGCAAATGAAAAATCAAGATCTGTTTTAAAAATGAAAGTTGTTGAATCCGGCATTTGAGGATATTTTTCAAAAAGACTTAAAATTGCATCTTCGGGAGTTTCATTCACAAAATCTAAAGGAACAGAATCAATTAAATATGTATTTAATTTTCTTGTTGTGCGTGTGCCGTATTTTGCCGCAACAACTTCAAAAGATAAAACCTGAAGAAGATTATCTTCGTTATCCGGAATCAGAATAAAACCTTTTTCGTTGTCATTTTTTACTGCGCCAATTTGTTCAAGCTGTAAATTCTTTTTTACAAAATCATAAAGCGCTTTGCCTTCTTCCATAGTTTCTTTCATAAAAGGCCTGAACCATTCAATTAACTCTAAAACGCTTTCAAACTCGCCGTTGGAAATTTCAACCGGTTCAACAAGTAAATTATCATCAGCTAAACTTTTTTTGTAGAATTGTTGAATGAAAAGATCGCCCAAACTTGCATCATCTTTTTCAATTTCTTTGAAAATTATATTAAGCTCGGATAAATCGGCAAGAGCGGGATAAATTCTGTTTTTTCTGAAATCGCTGCTGTAACTTTTAAGGCAATCAAGAATTTTGTATTGACTTAATTCAAAATCATCTACATACAAAAAAGTGTCTAATGTTAATTTGTTCATCGGTTTAACCTTTAATCTGATTACTTAAAAATTTGCTAAAGGCGTGCCAATATAAAATTGAGTGGTTATAGGTGGATTTTCTGATATTTTGAAATGAAAATGTGGCTAATAATATTCACAAATTTATTATTCATCAAAATAAATTAAATGATTTCGCAAAATTTGATGAAAATGATTTTTCGGACGGGTAAAATTTACATGAATTAATTGATCAAAAATTTATTTTAAAAAAATTACTCAAAATAGAACTTTTTTAATTAAAAATATATTTAATACAAAAGTTTAGAATTCCGGATAAATTGAAACTTTCTTTAATATAAATTTTATAATTCGTACAAATCAATTAAAGAAAAAAGTAAGAATTATCTTTCACTAAAAAACTTTCCCGATTTAAGAATCCGGATAAAAAAATATTTCTTTTCTCCTAAAATCTTTGGCAAGATATTCGATAGTTATAAAGCAGTAAATGATAAGTTAAAATAACAGTGCGCCTTTAACAGGCAGTAAGGAATAAGAAATTGAGAAATAATGAAATATATAACGAAATAAAAAAAGGCAAATTATTTATAATCGGTGGTGGATATCGTTCAAAAGATTTGATGAATAAATATGTTGATCTTGCCGGTGGAACCAATTCAAATTTTTTGATTGTTTCTGCTGCAAGTCAAACTCCGGTTGAAACTGCTTTAGGTTATATCGAAGAATTTACTGCTTTAAATTGCAAAAATGTTAACTATCTTGATTGTGAACAAAGAAATATTGATTCAGAAAACAATATAAATCTTGTTAAAAATGCTGATGCGGTTTTCTTTTCAGGCGGCGATCAGAATAAGCTTACCGAAACTTTGAACGGAACAAAAGTTCTGGATTTAATAAAAAATCTTTATATCAGCGGCGGATTGATAGGCGGAACAAGCGCAGGTGCGGCAATTATGAGCAAATTGATGATCACAAGTTTGATTGAATATAAAGTTGATCCGGTCTTACCGAATTCTTATCCGCCTCCGCAGGGAAGTTTTGCATTTTCAACAGGATTCGGATTTTTGGAAGGAATTGTAGTTGATCAGCATTTTTCACAAAGAAACCGCCATAGCAGATTAATCAATGCTGTAAAATTAGCCGAAGGCGCAATCGGGATGGGAATTGATGAATCAACCGCAGCAATTGTTAACTCAAACGGAAATATTTCAGTTGCCGGTGAAGGAAATGTTTATTTTTATTCTGAAAGAAATTTTGGCGGTGAATTAATTGATTTTCACGGAGTTGAAATTTATAAAAAGAGTTTTTCGCGCGGAGAAGTTTTCGAAGTAGTTACTCATGAATATTTGAAAAACGATACAATTGGAATTTCAGAAGATCAAATTGCAGAGGAATTATAATTTTCAATTAAAACATTTTAATGAGAAAAAACTTTACGAAGGCGAAATTTTAAATTTCGCCTTTTTCATTTTAAAAATCAGGTTTTGTAACTTGCTTCAAAAACACCATAAAAAAAACATTCTAAAAAATTTAATTGGATTCTTAATTAATCTGGTGAATCTCAAATTGAGTAAAATAAATTCACTTGATTTATACATGCTCTTAAAATTATAATAAATATAATACATCAACCGGGATTTTATCCGGTAGTACAAGTGATGTTGAAAATCGATAATTGAAACAATTAAAATTTTTCATGCTTCTGAAATTAACATATATAAAAGTTTTAAATAGAAGATTATCTTTAGAAAATTTTAGAAAATCAAAATTTCGAAAAGAGGAGTTTTATTTTAAAATTAATTTAAAGCGTGAAATATTTTCTTGTTTATTTACCGGATCAACAAATATTATTAATGGAATTTATTTAAAATCTTTTTGGCTGCCAAATTATACATCTGTCATTTCAAAAAATATTCAAAATAAAAAATTAAATTGCAATTTGATTTACAATTATTACAAATCGAAAGTGCTTTCTGAAATCTCATTTTTACTTGATGATATAATTTCATCAATTTTTTGTATAAGAGAAAATTAAACCTAAAAAGAGAAATCAAATATCTGAATATTAATATTTTTAAAATATCTGTCTTTAAAGGAAAAAAATTAAAATTAATTGAGAAAGAAATATGAAAATTCTTAATAAAAAAATATTACGCGGTCCAAATTATTGGAGTAATTACAGAAAAAAACTTATTGATATGCTTCTTGATATAGAAGAATTTGAATTTAAACCTACAAACCAAATAAAAGGATTTTCAAAAAGAATAAAAGAAGTTTTGCCGACATTATATTTTCACGGATGCAGTTATAAATCAGATGGAGGTCTGTTCAAAAGAATTGAAGAAGGCACTTGGGCTGGTCATGTTATTGAACATATCGCTCTTGAAATTCAATCACTCGCGGGATCAAAAGTCGGATTCGGAAGAACAAGAAGTTCGCATAAAGAAGGCGTTTACCATGTTGTTTTCAGTTATGAAGAAGAAGAAGCCGGATTATATACCGCAGATGCTTCTGTTGAAATTTTTATTGATATTTCAAACGGAATTTCAATTAATGAAATAAGAAAAAAAATTGCAAATCACATAAGCCAAATAAAATATTTAGTTTCACAAAGTAAATTGGGACCAAGCACAAATTCAATAGTGAAAGAAGCGATAAAAAGAGATATTCCTGTTATTCGTCTTGATAAAGATTCCTACGTACAATTGGGTTACGGAATTAAACAAAAAAGAATTCAGGCAACAATAACTTCGAAAACAAGTTATATTGCTGTTGAGCTGGCTTGTGATAAATATGATACAAAAAGAATTTTAGAGGATGCAGGAGTTCCGGTTCCTGCTTCAAAATTAATAACCGAAATCAATGAACTTAAATCAGCTGTTGAAGAAATCGGATTTCCCGTTGCAGTTAAACCTTTAGATTCAAGCAAAGGTAAAGGTGTTACGGTAAATATCAATAATTTTGATTTAGCGAAAAAAGCATTTACAGAAGCAAAAAAATATTCCGATTATGTGATGGTTGAAAAAACACTTCACGGAAAAGATTTTAGATCTTTGGTGATCAATCATAAATTTGTTGCAGCCGCTGAAAGAATTCCTGCGCATGTAATCGGTAATGGCGAAAATACAATTTCTGAATTGGTTGATTTTGTGAATCTTGATCCGAGCAGAGGAATGGATCACGAAAATTTTCTATCAAAAATTAATATTGATGAAAACACAATTCAACTTTTACAAACACGCAATTTAACCTTGGATTCTGTTTTACCTGATGGTGAAATTTGCTATCTTAAAACCACCGCAAATCTTTCTACCGGTGGTACCGCAATTGACAGAACCGAAGAAGTTCATCCTCAAAATATTCTTTTGTTCGAAAGAATCTCCAAAATAATTAATCTTGATATTGCCGGTATTGATATTATTGCTGAAGATCTTTCAATTCCTTTAACCAATAATAATGGCGGTATAATTGAAGTCAATGCTTCACCGGGATTCAGAATGCATCTTTCACCGACTTTAGGCAAGCGCAGAAACGTCGGTAAACATGTATTAAAAATGCTTTTCCCAAATGAAGATAATGCAAGAATCCCGGTTATTGCAGTCACAGGAACAAACGGAAAAACAACTACTACAAGATTGATCTCGCACATAATCAAAAGCACCGGAAAATCTGTAGGTTATACAACTTCAGATGGAATTTACATAAATGATCTTCAAATTTCATCGGGAGATAATACGGGTCCGATTTCTGCACAAACAATTCTGAAAGATCCGAGTGTTGAAGTTGCGGTACTTGAAACTGCGCGCGGCGGAATTTTAAGATCGGGATTAGGATTTGATCATAGTGATATAGGAATTGTTTTAAATGTAAGTGAAGATCATTTAGGTATTGATGATATTCATTCATTAAAAGATATGCAAAGAGTTAAAGAAGTTGTTGCACGCAGCGTTAAAGAAAACGGCTTTGCAATTCTTAATGCAGATGATCCTTTAGTTTATGAAATGATAAATTCAATTGACGGCAAACCTGCACTTTTTTCAATGGAAAATAATAATCTAATTTTAAAAGAACATATTAAGATAGGTGGGGCCGCGGCTTTTTTAAAAGATGATAAAATCTATCTTACAAAAGAAAATAAAAAAATATTTCTCTGTGATGTAAAAGAAATTCCCGCAACATTTAACGGTCAAGCTGATTTTATGATACAAAATGTTTTAGCCGCATCATTAGCTTGTTTTATTCATGGAATTGAAATTGAAACAATTAAAAAATCATTGCAAACCTTCAGCACAGCAGGTAATATTACTCCTGGAAGAATGAATTTAATTGATATAGGAAATTTTAAAGTGCTTGTTGATTTTGCGCATAATCCTGCAGCTTTTAATGCGTTGAAAAGATTTATCAAAAAAAACGGTGCGCAAAAAGTTACCGGAATTTTCGGAGGAACCGGTGATAGAAGAAATGAAGATCTTATTCATCTCGGAAAAATTGCTGCAACTATGTTTACAAATATTATCATAAAAGAAGAATCCTATTTACGAGGAAGACCGCAAGGTGAAATGTTCAAATTGATAAGCCTTGGAATAAAAGAAACTGATCCGGATATCCCTGTAAAATTTATTCAGAAAGAAATGGACGCGTTAAATTATGCATTACAGAATGTTGAGGAAAATGAATTGATCGTTTTACTTTGCGATAAAATCGATATTGTTTTAATGGAACTTCTTCAATTGAAAAATGAATTTGCTGAAGAATTCCAAAAATCTGAAACCCGATAATATATTAATTCTATTTTGAAGATGACCGGGAATATCTTTGGTCATCTTTAATTCAAAAAACACTTTAAAAGCATCCCGGTTTTTAAATCAAAATAATATTTACTTGATCAAAATATAAAATCATAAGATCAGAATCCGATTTTCATTGAGTTTAATATCCGAATTTATATTTTGAAATAAATTTACATTTTGAAAAATAACTTTTGAAAAGTACTTATAAGCAAATTTAAGGAGGCGATGATGAAGAAGAAAAAAGAAGGACAGAATGAAAACAAAAAAACTGAAAAACTTAATCTTCACAAAGAAAACTCAGATGGAACTTATCTAACTACAAATCAAGGCGTAAAAGTTAATGACAATCAAAATTCATTGAAAGCCGGAGACCGCGGACCAACTTTACTTGAAGATTTTATTTTCCGCGAAAAAATGATGCACTTTGATCATGAAAGAATTCCGGAAAGAGTTGTTCATGCGCGCGGATCAGGAGCTCATGGTTATTTTCAAGTTTATGAACCAATGAAAGAATATACGAAAGCGAAATTCCTGCAGGATCCTTCTGCTAAAACTCCGGTGTTTGTAAGATTTTCAACAGTTGTAGGATTTAGGGGATCAGCTGATACTGTTCGCGATGTAAGAGGATTTGCAACAAAGTTTTACACAGAAGATGGAGTTTTTGATCTTGTCGGAAATAACATGCCAGTATTTTTTATTCAAGATGCAATTAAATTTCCTGATCTTGTTCACTCAATAAAGCCCGAGCCAAATAATCAAATGCCGCAAGCTTCTGCAGCGCATGATAATTTCTGGGATTTCATTTCGCTTATGCCGGAATCAATGCACATGATAATGTGGGTTTTATCAGATCGTGCACTTCCAAGAAGTTACGCAATGATGGAAGGATTTGGAGTTCACACATTCAGATTTGTAAATGAAGAGGGCAAATCAAGATTTGTAAAATTCCATTGGAAACCAACAATGGGAGTTCATTCATTAGTTTGGGATGAAGTTCAAAAAATTGCCGGTAAAGATCCCGATTATAACAGACGCGATCTGTGGGAATCAATTGAAAAAGGACATTATCCGGAATTTGAATTAGGCGTTCAAATTGTTGAAGAAGATGAAGCAGCAAAATTTGATTTTGATATTTTAGATGCTTCAAAATTAATTCCTGAAGAATTAGTACCGGTTAAAATTATTGGCAAAATGACTTTGAACAGAAATCCGGATAACTTTTTTGCAGAAACCGAACAAGTAGCTTTTCATCCCGGACACATAGTTTCAGGAATAGATTTTTCAAACGATCCGCTTTTACAAGGGAGATTGTTTTCATATTTAGATACTCAGCTTATAAGATTAGGTGGACCAAATTTCTCTGAAATCCCTATTAATAGGCCTCTTAATGATGTGCACAATAATCAGCGTGATGGTTATATGAGGCAAACAATTAATAAAGGAAGGGTAAATTACGAACCAAATTCGCTTGGCAATGGCTGCCCTATGCATTCACCTGAAAAAATGATGGGATTTGTAAGTTATGCCGAAAAAATGATGGGCAATAAATTACGCCACAGAAGCGAAAGTTTTAATGATCATTTTACGCAGGCAACTTTGTTTTATAACAGTCAAACTGAAATTGAAAAGAAACATATCATTGAAGGATTTCACTTTGAATTAGGTAAAGTTGAAACTATGTACATTCGCGAAAGAATGATAAAATTGCTTTATAATGTTGATGAGGATTTAGCAAAGCAGGTCGCACAAAAAATCGGTGTTACAGAAGTTAATGGAGATCTGGGCTATCTTGAAAATTCAACAGCGCCAAAACCAAACGATAAAAGGGGAGCGGCTAAACCTGGAAAAGCCCCATCTTTAAGTATGGAAAATAAAACAAGCGATTCAATAAAGACCCGCAAAATTGCGTTTTTAATTGCTGATGGATTTGATGATAAATCTGTTGAGGATATTAAAAAAGCCTTGATGGAAAAAGGAGCAAGCGTTGAAACAATCTCAACAAATTTTGCAAAGTTAAAAGGAAAAGGCGGAGAGGAAATGATGCCGGATAAAAGTTTTACAACCGCAGCTTCCGTAATGTATGACGCTGTTTATATACCGGGCGGTAAATCTTCTGTCGATGCTTTAAAAGAAGATGGCGATGCAGTTCATTTTGTTGAAGAGGCATTTAAACATTGCAAACCTGTTGCTGCTTTTGAGGAAGGAATCGAAATGCTTAAAGAAGCAAGATTAAAAGGAGCAAAATTTGCCGAAGATGAAAAATCAATTTTAAGCGATAAAGGAGTTGTAACAGTTAAAGGCTCAAAGGATTCAAAGAATTTTATTCAGGATTTCATAAAAGCCATTGCCCAA
>CBDUBH010000033.1:0-35177 GCA_965365345.1 uncultured Melioribacteraceae bacterium | reverse complement strand
CAATTAAACTTGGCGGCGAACTTCAATATTATACTATTCGTAATTATTCATGGGGTAATGAAGGAGTTACCGCAATTGCCGGTTTAATTGATCAGAATAATCAATTACCTGAAGGTGAAAGAAGAACTATTGAGCAGATCTTATTTAACCGTGGTGTAAATGCTTACGGTTATGATGCACTTGGTAATGAAACTAACGAATCAGGAATATTTGCTCCTAAGCATCCGGTTTTTGCTGCAGCATATATTCAAGATAAAGTTGAATTTGAAGACTTGATCATCAATGCAGGTTTAAGATTTGATTATATAGATACAGATAATAAATCTTTAATTGATCCTTCACAACCTGAAAGAACTTTCCCCCAAGGAACTACTGATATATTAGAAGAAGGATTAATAGATGTCCCTGCATTTAGTGCTATAAGTCCAAGAATAGGTTTATCATTTCCAATTACTGATGTAACTGTCTTCCATGCTCAGTACGGAAAATTTGTACAGCAATCAAGATTAAATGATATGTATTTAGGATTACCGGCATTAGCTGGAAACATTCGCGGCGGTTTCTTTATCAATGTTCCTGTTGGATTTGATTTAAGACCAACCCGCACAACTCAATATGAAATTGGTTTTACTCAACAAGTTGGTGATTTCGCGTCTTTCGATATTACCGGATATTATAAAGATATTAAAGATCAGGTAGTTTATGACTTGCAAAGAACTTCAACACCGGTTTATCAAGGTTATACAATTCTTAGAAACGGTGACTTTGCTACAACCAAAGGTCTTGAAATAACATTTAATATGAGAAGATTAAGAAACTTTGCTGCTAACGCTTCAATTTCATTCCAAGATGCAAGAGGAACCGGATCATTCCCTAACTCTAACAGAGGTATAGTTGGTGCTCCGCTTGATGGCGTTACAATATTCTCACCTTCTTATATTTCACCTCTTGAATACAATAATTCAATTAGCGGAAACGTAAACTTGGATTATCGTTTTGGATTGGATGAAGGAAATGTTATTCTTAAAGGTTTAGGCGCTTCTTTACTTGCAAGATTTACAAACGGACATCCATATACTCGCGGAGTTGGTGGTGCTGATTTGGAAGGCGATGCAAGAGATAGAAGACCGATCGAACCTTTAAATGCTTCTACTACTCCGGCTACATTACATGTTGATTTAAGAGTAGATAAATCATTTAAAGTTGTTGATCGTTTGACAGCAAATGTTTATGTATTTGTCACAAATCTTTTCGACAGAAAAAATATTGAAAATGTTTTCCTAAGAACCGGTACAACTACGGATGACGGATGGTTAACTGATCCTTCTAATAAAGGTCAATTTAGTGAGGATTACATCAGATTGTATAATGCTATTAATATTGATTATTATCAACAATATCAAAATGCTCCCGCATTATACACAGCACCTTTCTTTTACGGTGCACCTCGTCAAATCCGTTTAGGAATTAAACTTGAATATTAAAATCCAAAGGAGTTGTACAATGACATTTAAAATATTAAGTAAAATAAATTTAATACTTCTTGTATCAGCTTTTTTGGTCTCCGGGATCTATGCTGAAGGAAAGGATACAAAGAAGGTAAAAAAGGTTACCGGTACTCCCAATATAACCAAAATGAATATCAATAATTTATCAACATATATTTACAATGATGGTAATTCTGATATTGATGAAAATGGTAATTCCGGACTTGAATTCCCTAAAGGAAGCGGAAAAACCGCAGTATTTGAATCCGGATTGGTTTGGGGTGCAATGGTAAATAATCAGATTAGAGTAGGTGGATCTGCATACAGACAAGGTTTACAGCCAGGCAAAATTTTGCAGGATGGAAGTGCAGAACCCGGTTCAAACCCAAATGTACGTATTTACAGAGTGAGACCTGATTATGCAACCGGAGATCTTTCTCCAGAAGCCAATGATGAAGGTGCTTCCGTAGAATCAATAAGATCTCAATATGAACAAGACTGGATGGAATGGCCTGCCGCAGATGGCGCTCCTTTTGCAGATATCGATAGTAATGGTACATATGATCCTGCTGTTGATATTCCAGGGGTACCAGGCGCTGATCAAACAATTTGGTATGTTGCTAATGATCTTAATCCTGATAGAACAACCTTTATGTATGGTACAAATCCCATGGGCATTGAAATGCAAGCAACAATGTGGGCATATGCAAGACAAGGTGCTTTGGGTAATATGTTCTTCAGAAAATATGTCATAATCAATAAAAGTCAAGATACATTTAATGATATGTACGTTACTATGTGGTCAGATCCTGATGTTGGTGACGCTTCTGATGACTTTGCCGGATCTGATACAACATTAAGTTTAGGTTATGCTTATAATGCAAATAATAGAGATGCTGTTTACGGTGACACTCCTCCACCGGCAGTAGGATTCGACTTCTTTCAAGGTCCTATTGTTGATGCTCCAGGAGATTCAGCAATTTTCTTGGGAAAACGTATCTATGGTAAGAAAAATTTACCGATGACCGCATTTTATTATTTTGCTCGTGGTGATGCAACCGTAACAGACCCTACTCAAGGTGATCCTGCAGGTGCAAGACAGTTCTACAATTTTATGCAAGGTAAAGTAGGTTTAACCGGAAATTTGTTTGAAACCCCGGATGGAGAACCTACAACTTTTGTTGTGCCCGGTGATCCTCAAAACAGAACAGGCTGGATTGACGGACAATTATTACCTCCTGGAGATAGAAGAATTGGATCTGCTTCCGGGCCTTTTACAATGTCACCCGGTGATACTCAGGAAGTTGTGGTTGCAGAAATTGTTGGTGGTGCACTTCCCGGAACTGATAGACTTTCTGCTATTGGTTTGTTGAAGTTTTATGATCAGCAAGCGCAATTAGCTTACGATAACTTCTTTGTTTTACCAACAGCACCTCCTGCTCCAAGAGTTACCGTTGTCGAACTAGATAACAAAATAGTTCTTAATTGGGGCTATGATGGACCTGCAGTTAATGCAACTGAAAGCTTCAATGATAAAGGATATACTTTTGAAGGATATAACGTTTATCAATTACCTTCTCCTTCAGCAGGTAAATCCGAAGCTAGACTTATAGCAACTTTTGATTTAAATAATGGTATCGGAAAAATTATTGATCCTGACTTCGATCCTGAATCCGGTGTTGTATTAGATAAAGTTGCTCAATTCGGAAATGATGCCGGAATAAAAAGATATATTGAAATTACTCAAGATGCTATCAGAAATGAACCATTAGTAAATGGTAGAAGATATTATTATGCGGTTACCTCATACAACTATAATCCTGATCTAAATGCTGTGCCTAATAATCTTGAAAATCCGCTTATTCCAATTATGGCAGTTCCGCATTCACCAAATCCGGGTACAACCTCAGCAGAATACGGATCACTTGAAAATATAGTTCATACAGGAAATGCTGATGCTATAGTTGATGTTGAAGTTGTTAATCCAAGTGAATTAACAGGTCATGAGTATGAAGTTTTCTTCAACCAACAACATTATTATTTAGCTCAAGATGGTCAGTGGAAAACTACTAACTACCCGGATTCTATAGGAAAAGCATTAGGCAAAGATGTTTCTCCATCTGTATTAGAACCAATGGCTGTTTATAGCACTCAACCGGGAACTATTGATCTTAATTTTGTTCTTCTATTGGATTCCCCAACAGATGCCTGGGTTGATGGAATAAGACTTACTTTCCCTGCCGGTGTAGTTATTAATGGTGCTGATGTTGTTGCTGCCGGCGGCGGCGATGTTACTCCTGTTATAAACGGAAATGTAATTGAATATGGGCTTGTAAATGGCGATACTACCGGCGAAGGTATTTTCCATGGTGATGAAGTATTAACTGTAAATGTTAATTCTTTCAATCCGCCTTTAACTGTTGATTATATAATTTATGATGATGGTTATGGTGATGGAGATCCGATAAATGCTGTAGGTACTGCTAATATAACAGAGATTGGAAACTACTTTGTAACTCAAGATCATTGGAACGTCCGCGATCTTACCACCGGTGAAATTTTAATTGAAGACCAAACCGTGTGGGGCGGTGTTGATATTTACGCCGGAGAATTAGGTCCCGGAGGATCAACTAAGGGACAAATCAAAGCTGTTGGCGAAGGTGTAAATCCAATCGTTCATGGTCTTAAATTTAATGTTACGGGAAGTTTTGCTGCGCCAATTGAATTTAATGAAGTTAGTATAAATGAAGGCTCAACTTCAGTTGTAGCCTCAGGAAGTTCCGCAAGTGAATCTGCTACTGTTTTTGCTAATTATACTTTGTATGGTTTGCCGACTAGCAGATCAATTGACGGATTTGGCGTTGGAACTAATGATCTTAATCAACTTCAACAGGATTATGAATTCAGATACACCGGTGTATTGGATACGACTGTAGTAAATGGTAAAAATGTTGTTACCGTTACAAGCGGCGGTCAGATGGCAACTATTTTTTCTACTGTTTCCGGCGGCGGCGGTTTAGCAAATCATCCATTAAATCCGAATCCCGGAACAGCTGAACCTTTCTTGGTAAGAGTTCCTTTTGAGGTTTGGAATATTGATAAAAACGAACAAGTTAATTTAGTATTCAGAGATCGTGAACAAGCCTTGGATGCTGATCCATTCTACGCTTGGTATCCGGATAATCGTAACTATGCCATTATTGTCAATACTCCTTATGATGAAAATAAAGTTATTGCAATGGATGCTCCGAATGCGGATAATGAAAATGCAACATGGATTGTGGTTTGGTATTCAACCAGATTAGAACAAGGTGATGTTGTAACATTAAGTTATGCAAATCCTATTCAACCCGGAGTTGATAATTTCACTTTTACAGCACCTGCACCGGGATTTTCAGCGGATCAAGCCAAAGCAGATGTTGCAAAAATCAATGTTTTCCCAAATCCTTATTACGGAGTTAATTCAGAAGAAATTAACAAATATCAAAGATTTGTTACTTTTAGTCATCTGCCTAACAAAGCAAAAATTAGAATCTTTAACCTTGCAGGTCAACTTGTACGTATAATTGACAAAGAAAGCGAAAGTCAGTATGAACGTTGGGATCTAGCTAACCAATATGGTTTACCTGTTGCCAGCGGTCTTTATATTGCACATATCGATATGCCTGATTTAGGTACGACCAAAATACTGAAATTGGCAATTATTCAAGAACAGCAAGTATTAGACAGATTCTAATAAAAAAAAGGAGTATAAAATGAATAAAAGATATCAAATATTTATGATTCTACTGCTTGCTGTATTCTCATTTACAACGGTATTTGCAGGCGGCGGAAGAAGAAACGGTACCGGCGGCGCATCGGAATTGTTGATTCCGGTTGGCGTTCGCGGTATAGCAATGGGTAACGCAAACAGCGCAACCTCATACGGTATTGAATCTATATACTGGAACCCGGCAGGATTAGCTCAATCAGAACAATCAGTTGAAGCAATGTTTTCATATATGACACACATTGCTGATATTGGAATTAACTACGGAGCAATTTCTGCAAATGTTGGAAGTCTTGGTTCTGTTGCTCTTACTCTTAAAGTTCTTTCAATCGGTGAAATTGCCATCACAACTTCTGATAACCCCGATGGAACAGGTCAATTCTTTACACCGACTTATTTAACTGCAGGATTGACTTACTCCAAAAATCTAAGCGATAGAATTTCTGTTGGCTTTACCGGTAATCTTATAACCGAAAGATTAGGACAAGTTAGTGCTACCGGTTTTGCTTTTGATATTGGCTTGATGTACGAAAATCTTGGCAATATTAACGGATTAAACTTTGCAGTTGTAATGAAAAACTTAGGTCCGCAAATGAACTATGACGGTGCCGGACTTTATACAAATGCAACCGTTAGCGATTTTAACCGTCCATCCCAATTTTATAAAATTGATGCGGCATCATTTGAATTGCCATCAACTTTGGAATTCGGATTCGGTTATAAAGCTAATTTGAATGAAACAAATTCACTTTTACTTTCAACTTCATACCAAAACAGTAACTTCTACGGTGATGAATACAAAATCGGCGGTGAATATGTTTTCAATAATTTACTTGCATTAAGAGCCGGCTATACTTTAATTCCAAGTGAACAAATTATTGAAAATATTTATGGTTTAACTTTAGGTGCCGGAATTAATTATGACATGCAAGGAACTTTGATCAAATTTGATTATGCTTATCGTCAAGTTGATCTTTTCAGTCCTAATCATGTTATTTCATTGGCTCTTGGTTTATGATTATTTATTAAAAACAAAAGCCCCGGAAAATTTCCGGGGCTTTTTTATTTTAAAACATTTTTTAGATCTAAAATCAATTACATAATTTTACTTTTTCTTTTCGCTCATCTTTTCGGCTTCATCTTTTGATAAAACTTTTTCAGTATCCATAATTATAATAAGTTCATCGTTAAATTTTGCAACTGAAGTTATGTAATCGGCTTTTTTGCCGACAGCTAATTCAGGCGGCGGCGCAACAAGATTTTCGGGAATACGCAAAACTTCTTTTACTGCATCAACAATAAACCCGATCGTCATTCCTTTAATTTCAACGATTATAATTCTTGTGTCTTTATCAAATTCTTTAATTTCCATTCTAACTTTTTTACGAAGATTTATAACAGGAATTACACTGCCGCGCAAATTAATTACGCCTTCAACAAATTCGGGGGCTTTCGGGACTTTTGTAATTTCCGTAATACGAATTATTTCTTTTATCCGGGTAATATCAACCGCATAAATTTCGTTTGCCAAAGAAAATCCAACTAATTGCAATATCTTTTCGGTTTGTTTTTTATTTTGCGGATCTTCTTTTTTTATGTTTTCTTCCGTATTAACTGCAACGTTATTCTTAACTTTTTCTTCTTTTTTGATTTCTTTTTCTTCGACTTTTACAGATTCAAAAGTTTGTGCAGTTACAATTTTTTCTACCGGTTTATTTTCACTTTTTTGAAATTCATTTTGATTTTCTTTTTCGATTTCTTTTGAGATATCTATAACCTCAAATTTTGCTTCAGGAATTTCAATTTTTTCTTTTAGTGATTCTGATTTTGCTGAGGCAATTTGCTCATTCAATAAATCATCTTCAAAAGAATTTTCTTCAAATACTTCCGGTGAAATTTCTTCAGTTGAATTTTGTTCGTTCAATAACTCCTGCAACAATTGCATTCTCAAAATTTCAGAAGGATCGGTTATTTCATTTTTTTGAACTTCCGGAATTTCAATTTTTTCTTCATTTGAAATTTTGATTTCCGGATTTTGAAGATTCATTTCCCTTTCCATTTCGGCAATTTGCTGAAGGAAAAATTCTTCATCTTCATTATTTGATATTTCTTCGCTGATAATATCGCTACTTTCACTTTCTTCCGAAAGAATTAGATCATCAGGAATTCCAATCTCTTCGCAATTCTGATCTACCGGAATTTCAATTTTTTCCTCTTTCTGAAAATTAATTTGTAAATTTTCATTTTCCGGAATTTCTGCAGCAAGATTATTTTCATTAACCTGAATTTCAGGTTTCAAATTCTCATTTTCTTCCAGGAGTATTACTTTTTTACTTTCGAGATTTTTTTCTTTTTCGAGTTTTCTTAATTTTAAAATGTTTATCATATTGAATTTCCTTTTTCCCTAAACTTCTTCAACAGCGGAAAGTTCTTCGTTTTCTTTAAGTTGATCTTCAAAGTATAAAATTGATTTTGCTGACTTTTTTACAATTTCGGCAGTAACGTTTTTTTCTTCACGGCTCATTGCTTCCATCATTGAAAAAGATGCCAAATGATTAAGCGGTCGTGGATATCCTTTTGAAATTTTATGTATTTCAATTATCGCATCCGGCAAAAATATTTTTTGATCTTTTGCTCCCGCAACTTTCAAGCGATGTTCCAGATAATTTTCAATTTCATCTAATGAAATCGGGTTTAATGTAATTGTAAATCTTACTCTTTGCAAAAATGCACGGTGATTTTTTCTTTTTATCTTTTTTATTAATTCCGGCTGTCCGAGCAAAATTATCGAAAGTAAATTTTGCTCATCTGTTTGAAAATTTCCAAGCAATCTTAGATCTTCAAAAATCTTTGAACTCGGAATTGCCTGCGCCTCATCAATAATTACAACCGGAAATTTATTTTCAAGATAAAATTTTACCAAGCCTTCTTGTAATGCTTTAATCAAATTTGATTTTGAGCGCGGCGGCTTTTCTTCAAATAATTGAAAATAAATTTCAGCTAAAAGCTGCGTTGGTGAAAATCCCGGATTTACAATCCAGCAGATCTCATAATTTTCTTCACCTAGCGAATCAACCAAATATCTTGAAATTACGGTTTTTCCTGAACCGACTTCGCCGGTTACAAGTCCGTATTCATGCTGCTCGATTGCAAATTTAATCCACTCAATTGCAGTAGCATGTGGCGTGCTTAAAAATAAAAATTTGGGATCGGGTGTAATTCCAAAAGGATTTAAATCCAAATCAAAATATTGCCAGTACATTTATGCCTTTAATTTTTTAAAACAAATATAATTCCGGTAATTGTTATAATCGGCAATTTTTTATTTTTTTTTACACCAAATCTGGTTATTTAAAAGAAAAAATCCCCGGAATTTTTACGGAGATTTTTTGAAATGTTGATTTTTAAAGATTTATGCAATAAGAAGCGCAACGGGAAGTTCTTTTAAAATATCTTTTACGAAAATATTTTCCTTGGCTGTAATTTTTTCTTTTGTAAAATAATTTTCCAAAGATGAAATTTCCAGCGGAATTTTAATTTTTGTATCTTCCCAAATTTCACCTAAAGGAAGTTCGGTTTCTTTTATAATTTTTGTTAAAAATCTCGGCGCAACAATAATGCAATATTGATTTTCAAAATTCCGGGCATACGCAATTATATTTTCTTTAAACTTCCCTTCAATTTGAAGTGGAGTGTATTTTCCTTCATTAAAAATTTGCGGAAATTCATTTCTTGCCAAAAGTGAAAAATGCGAAACGAACATTTTGATTCTGCCGTCATCTTTTGATTTTAAGATTTCCGCGAAATAATTCTGCCGGTTTGAAATATTTTTCATTTCGGATAAATATTTTTCGCGAAGTTCAAAATCTACCGGACGCCTGTTATCAGGATCAACAAGAGAAAAGTTGTAAAGTTCGCTACCTTGATATGTATCGGGAACTCCCGGCGAGGTATATTTTACAAGGGTTTGCGAAATTGAATTAAAAATTCCGTAATGTAAAATTCTTTTTTGAAATTCGAAAAAATCTTTGAAGAATTGATTTTCATCATCTTTGCGTAAAATATTTTCGATAAATTCAAAGTAAGCATTTTCGTAATCGATATTTGGACTTATCCACGCGGAAAATACTTTTGCTTCGCGAACTGATTTTTGAATATATTCTTTTACTCTTTGAATAAAAGTTTCGTGCTCTTCATCCAATAATGGATATGCTCCCACTAAAGTTTGATAAAGAAAATATTCGTCGTTTCTATCCGGCACATCAATTCCGCGAACATTTTTTTTAAGCGGCTGATTAAATTTATTCCAAAGTCTAACTTTATCGCTCCACTCCCGAGGCATTTCTGAAATTACATTTAATCTTGCGCGAACATCTTCGCCGCGTTTTGTATCATGCGTTGAAGTTGAATTAAGCGTGTGTTTCCAGTATTTCATCCGCTTTTTATTGAAGTTGTGAAATTCTCTTAATGTAATTCCGAATTTATCAGGACTTCCGCCAACTTCATTAAGCGAAATAAATCTGTTGTAAATGTAAAGCGCTGTATCTTCAAAACCCTTTGCCATTAATGGTCCGGTCAATTGCTGAAACTTCATAACGAAATCCAGCGCGCGTTCTTTTTGTTCTTCAGTAAAATGATCTTTAAAATTTTGTTTTAAAAGATCGCAAATATAATTAAATTCATTAGTCAGGCGCGGATTATGTTCGCTAACTTTTTTGATTATATAATCCAAATATTTTTTATCGCGCTCGTAAATTTTTGTTCCGTTAACATAAGTTCTGTAAACAGGAAAATAAGTTAACAATTCTTCCAATGCTTTTTTCAAACCGTGCATTGTAATATCAATTCCGTAACGGTCTTTACTTGATATTGATTCGATTATGTAAGAAAGTCTTTCTACTTCGCCTGCCATTCTTGTTTGAATAAAAAGGCGCTTTTTGTCAAGCACAATTCTTTCATACGGAGTATTATATTTTATGAATCTTTGATAAATTCCGGAAAATGATTTTTCGTTATCGTGCTTACAAAAAATGCCATTCAAAAAGTTCATAAATTCGTAACCCGTAGTTCCGTGAATCGGCCAATCTTTAGGGAGTTCTTCATCAAATTCCAAAATCTTTTCAACAACTATGTATGAATTTTTTGCACGATCACGAAGATTGTAAAGATATTTTGTGGGATCGTAAAGTCCGTCAACATGATCAATTCTTAATCCGTTAATAGCTTCTTCTTTCAGCAATCTGAAAATTAAAGAATGAACTCTTCCGAAAACTTCTTCATATTCTATTTTGAGCGAAATCAATTCGTTCACGTTGAAAAATCTTCTGTAATTAATTTCTTCATTTGCAACTTTCCAGAAAGCAAGTCTGTAATATTGGTTTGCTAAAAGATTATCAAGCAAATTGAGGCTTTCGGGATTATTTTTTTCGCCATTGTAAATTTTTAAATTTTCATTAATGAAAATTTTTATTTCATCATTGGAAGAATAAAGCTCCCACAAAAGTGCTTTTAAAAATTTTATTTGAGAATATCGTTCATCAATTTCTTCAACTGAAGATAGAGTTTTAAGTATGTAAAGTACACCCATAAATTTTATTGCATCAGTATCATTTTTCCCGAGTTTGTTTATTAATTTTTTTAAACGGAAAGAAAGAATTTCTACATAAGATTCCATTCTTAATGGCAATTTTGTTTCGTAATAATTAATGCTGAAACCTTCTTCATCATATTTCAAAATGAGTTCGCCGCATTCTAAAACTTCCGGATAGAATTTTCCTAAAAACGGAGCAAGTATTCTACCGCGTACACTTTCGTGCGGATGGCTCCATTCAATATCAAAGAAATTATAAAACCGTGATGCAGGTCCGTTTTCAAAAAGATCTATCAACATTTTGTTTTGATGCGAGTACGCCATGTGATTCGGAACAATATCCTGCAGCCAGCCTAATTTGTTTTGTTTAATATTTTCAGCAAGTTCGTAAAATTCTTTTTCACTACCGAGTTCGGGATTTATCTTTGTCGGTTCAACAACATCATAGCCATGGGTGCTGCCCGTGCGTGCTTGCAAAATCGGTGAAGCGTAAAGATCGTTTATTCCAAATTCAGAAAGATATTTAACAATCTTTTTTGCATCATTAAAATTAAATTTTGAAGTAAATTGAATTCTGTATGTTGAAAGCGGAATATGCATTATTCAATCCTCACGCCAAGTAAATTTTCAATATTTTTAAAACTTTCCAACCATTGCTGCGCCTGTTTATCGCCTTTTTCTGATTTGGTACGGTATTCCTGTAATTTTAATTTCGATAAATTAAAAATGATATTTTGGGCTTTCCACAAATTAAGATCGAGCTGTAAATTCCGCAATGCTTTTAATGAATTTTCAATTTCATAAAGCAGATCAATATCATTTACATTTTCACCTTCGGATAAAATTTCCATCAGATTATTTATCCGGTTACTTCCCGCGTAACTGTGTGTTGGTTTATCAATATTGATTTGCCAAGCGTAAGCTTCTTCGGTTAATCTGTTTAATTTTTCCGTATCTATAGTTTCAGGATTTTCAAGGATCTTTCTGATCTCAGTATTGATTGTAAATTCCACCGCAGTAAGCATAGCTTTAGGCAATGGTAATCGTGCTTCTTTTAATGCAAGCATTTCGTGATAATGATTATCATAAATCTGCCTGAATGAATATTCGATATTATGCAGTGTGTTTTCAAATATTTTATCAAATACTTTTCTGCTTTCATCTTTGAATAAGTGCCATAAGCTGTAACTATGCGTTCCGAAATGTTTATCAAGTAGAAGTATAACTTCAGCAACGTTCAGCAATCCTTTAAAGCCTTCTTCCATTTCATTTTTCATTTTATTGAACGCTTCTTCACCTAAACTTTCTCTTACTCCGCCGTAAACATTATGATCACCTAAATGAAGCACCGCATAACTTACGTTGTTTGTTTCGTAAGTAATTCTTGATTTCATTCTTACTTTTCCGATAACAAGTTTTGTTCTTCCGGCTTGAAGTCTTTCAAAATGATCATTATGAACTTCGTAACTGAAAATTCTTGTATCATCAACATAATCTTCAAATAATGTTGATATTGCATAGTGCGCCGTAACTCTGAAAAGATCAATAAATGCGGGCTTAACGTAATTCCAATATGCGTAAGCACCGTTTTGAATTTCAGGGATATTGCTTTTTGTATCTTCCAATCTTTTTGCAAATTCTTTTTCAAAATCTTCATTAAAAAGTTCTTGCGCTAATTGAATTGCACGTCCGGCATACATAATTACCTGTACGGTTTCAATTCCCGAAATTTCATCAAAGAACCATCCGCAGCTTGTATACATTAAAAGAGCGTGGCGCTGCATTTCCATTAATTTTAATGCACGTATCTTTTCATCATCCTTCAGATCTTTTTTAATATGATTTGAAAGATAATCTTCAATGTTTGACATTTCTCTATTTAGAATTACCTGAATATATTCATCGCGCGCTTTCCATGGATCTTTTACAAATTTCAACATTTCCTTTTCGTATAATGGAATCAGTTTATCTCGAAGCCAATCAAGTGCATCGCGTAAAGGCTGACGCCATTCCTGTGTCCATCCTTCCCTGCCGGAGTTACAGCCGCAGTTGTTTTTCCATCTTTCAACTCCGTGAACGCAGCTCCATGATGTGTTGTCAATAATTTGCGCTTCATAAGCCGGTGGAAATTTTTCCAGAAATTCCCCGTATATCGTAATGTTGGCTTCATGGTTTGCTTCAATATAATTTAAGCAATAAGCCAAAGCCATATCACCGTGTTTTGAATGATGACCGTAAGTTTCACCATCGGTTGCAATATGCGCTACTTGAGGTTCGTCCTCATCTCTAAAAGTTTCTATCAATCTGTTTGCAAGATTTGATCCATCAGTAAGTAGATCTCCGAATGCAAGTTCCTGTGAGATAGGTCCATCATAGAAAAATAAATTAATTGATTTGCCCGAAGGTAAATAGCAAATATAAGCGCGTTTGGGATTAACAGTTCCATCACTTACATCAATCCATTTACTGTCTTTTATTTTCTTAATAGCTTTTGCCTGTCTTGGTGCAAGAATTGTAAATTTAATTCCGTAATCTGCAAGCACTTCCAGAGTTTCATAATCAACCGCAGTTTCAGCAAGCCACATTCCTTCCGGTTCGCGTTTAAATCTGAATTTAAAATCTTCAATGCCCCAAATTACCTGAGTAATTTTATCCCTTTTATTTGCCAACGGCATTATCATGTGATTATAAACTTGCGCAATTGCAGAACCGTGACCGGAATACATTTTTTTACTTTCTTCATCTGCACGCAAAATTGCTTCATAAGTTTCCGGCGAACTTTTTTCCATCCATGAAAGTAAAGTAGGACCGAAATTAAAACTCATTTTTGTGTAATTGTTAACAATATCAATAATTTTTCCGTCACCGCTTTTAATTCTTGATGCTGTGTTGGGACTGTAGCACTCTGCATTAATTCTTTCGTTCCAATCCCTGAAAGGGTAAGCGGAATCTTGAACTTCAACCTCTTCAAGCCACGGATTTTCACGCGGCGGCTGATAGAAATGACCATGAATACAAACAAATCTGTTTTGCATATTTATCTTTTCCTTAACTTATTTTTTTTGGTACAGAACAAATTGAAGTCCATTAATTTTAATTTTTTGTTTTTCTAAAATCTCAGGGCACACTGAATTTCCACTGCCCCAATTTTCATCTTCTGAATCTAAGATCTTTTTCCAATTTCCATTGGAGTTTTGTAAATCAGTCTCAACAGGATTTTTATCAAAATTGAATAACGCCAATATTTGATTTTCCCTTTTTACTCTTAATATTTTTAAAATTTTATCTTTTACTATTTCCTCTACTATGATATCATTTCTATCAAAGTTTTTAAGTGCCGGAGTTTTTTTCCTTAATTTTAATAAAGTTTTATGCCAATCATATAAAGTTTTATATTTCCCGTTTTGCTTTTTTTGCCAATCTAATTTTGATCTGTTAAAAGTATATTCGCTTTGCGGATCGGGAATTTCGCCCTGCCATTTAAAAGCTTCAAATTCTTTTTTTCTTCCTTCCTGAACTGCTTTAACAAGATTTTCATCACCATGGCTCACGAAATACAAAAAGGGATTATCCTCACCGTACTCTTCGCCCATAAATATCATGGGAACATAAGGTGAAATTAGCATGGCAGCGGCAGCAAGTTTAAGCTGCTCGAATGATATTAAATTTGAAGTTCTTTCACCAAAAGCCCTGTTACCGATCTGATCATGATTTTGATTTGAAATTACGAATCTGAATCCGGGTCTTTCATCAGCCGAATTTCCGTGCCTGCGTTTTCTATATTGGGAATATTTTCCCGAGTAAACATATCCGTTTTTAATTGATTCCGATAAATGTTCCAATTTTCCGAAATCAAGATAATATCCCAATGATTCATTTGTTAAAAGCGAATGAAGTGAATGATGATAATCATCGCTCCACTGCGCATCACAGCCGTATCCGCCGAATTTTCTGGGACGTATAATTTTATCATCGTTCAGATCACTTTCCGCAATAAGATATCTTTTCCATCCGCTTTCATTTGATAATTCATCAGTAATTTCCGACAGTTCTTCCAGAAAATGTTTTGCGCTCATATCATAAATGCTGTGAATGGCATCTAATCTTAAAGCATCAAAATGAAAATTCTTGAACCAATGCAAAGCATTTTGGAAAAAATAATTTCTAACTTCATCGCTGTATTGCGAATCAAAATTTATTGCATCACCCCATGGAGTTCTGTAATGGCTTGTAAAATAAGGTCCGTAATCATTAGTGTAATTTCCTTCGGGACCAAAATGATTATAAACAACATCAAGTATAACAGCCATTCCTGTTTTATGACATTCGTTGATCAATTTTTTCAAGCCCTCAACACCGCCGTAGGAATTTTGCGGCGCAAACGGATAAACTCCGTCATATCCCCAATTCCTATCTCCCGGAAATTGTGATACAGGCATAATTTCAATTGCTGTAATTCCCAGTTCCTTCAATTCCTTTAATCTTGGAATTACTGCTTCAAAAGTTCCTTCCTTTGTAAAAGCACCAATATGTAATTCATATATCACATAATTTTTTATATTAATTCCTTTCCAATTTTCATCTTCCCATTTAAAATTATTATGATCAACAACTTGCGATGGTTTATGAACTCCATCAGGTTGAAAATTAGATGCGGGATCAGGTCTTTCTTTTTCGTTATCAATTCTGTATAAATATAAAGCGCTTTCCGGTAAGTTTTTAATTTCGGTATGCCAATATCCTTTACTATCTTTTTCCATCTGAACAAGTTGTTCTTTAGGTTCAATTATTCGCAATTCAACTTTTTGAGCAAAAGGAGACCAAACCGTAAATCTGCATTTTCCACTATTGTAATCAGCTCCTATTTTCATATAATTCCATTTAGTTTATTTTACTGAGTAGAAATATCGCGAGTAGCTAAAGTTAATGCCCTCAATACTATTTCAACATTATCAATATCACTTTGAAGAGCATATCTTAATTCATACAAAAGTTTATCAATTAAATAAACATGAATTAAATATCTCGAAATATTTTCTTCTTCCGGTAAAATTTCAGAATTACCTATTTTATCCATATATGATCTGAGATAAACGCTGCTCATACAAAGCCACCATTTTTCAAGATAATGTTCAAAAACAATTTTGTTTTCCCCTGCGTGCTGATTGAGAGTATAATCATGAAAAGCCACATAGAACAGTGACCATACCATACTGGCAATATCTCTTAACGGTGATCTTTTCAATCTTCGTTCGCTTAATGGCACTGCAGGAATTCCTTCGAAGTTTTCTATAACAAAATCTTTTCCCGTAAACAGAACAGATGCCAAATGATAGTTACCGTGTATTCTTATCTTTTTAGCTTCAAATTTTTCTTTGATCAATCCCTCGCCGAATTTTATTAATTCAGATTCTTTATTCAATAAATACTCGGCTTCATCGGATGCCTGCTGAGGAATTTCACCCAAATATTTCCTTAATATTCTGAATGAATTTTTGATCGAACTTCTTAACGATTGATAAATTGAACGTTGATAAAGAAGAGAAAAAGATTCCGGTTTAAATGCCTGATCGTTATTATTTGATGCAAGCGCAAGATGCATTTCAGCGGTTCGTTTTCCTAATAGTCTTATTCGCTCGTAATTTATCTTTTCATCTGCCTCACATGAATTATAAATTTTTTCAGTCAGTTCAAAATCAAAGATTGAATTAACCTCTTTAGTTGCAGGATTTGCCTCTTTACTTTTTATTATGATTGAGTCGGTAAAATTTTTCACCGAAGCTACAAAAAGATTCCACGCAGTTCCTTCGTTATGAACATATTCTTTAATAATTCCGAGAACGATATTCTGCTGTTTTTCGCGGTGGTAATCAATGCTTCCCAAATAAGGTGAAATATTTTCGAATGAAGTTTTTTCCGATAAAAATTTCGTTACTTCTTCACCGGGATGAATTCCCTCTTCTAATTTTCTGTAAAGTTTTACTCGAATATTTTTTTCGTATTCAACTTCGAGGTTTCCTTCTTTTTCAAAAATAAGATGTGAAGGGATCCTGATCTTCAAATCGTTTAAGTATTTTTTTAATCTGTTTGAAATGTTAAATTTTATAAATCCACGTTTACCGGTAATTTGTTTTTTAGCGGCTAAACTTTTTATAAAATGATTTCTGAAAATTTCACTTATAATTCCTTCGTACACAATAATATTACTGCCCATGTTCAGCAATTTTACAATTACGTTTTGAGGATATTCATTTAAAACGGTTTCCCCTTTTTCCTTTTTGGCAGTATTGACAGTTAACAGATAATATTCAGGAACAATATCAATGTAAGTGATCTTTACTAAAACCATCATACTTTTTTCATCGGGAGTATCTGCAATTACTATCTGATCAATTATATTCATCTCCTGAATTTTTTTGCCTCGCACTCCGAAATCTTTTCTTGAAATTATATAACCCAGAAGTACTTCCTCTTCTATTTTTGAACTTTCTTTTCTTTCAATAATTTCTTTGAAATTAGTTTCAAGAACAACTTCAGGAATTCTGCGTTCTTCCCCATCATCATTTTGCGATGATTCTTTTTCCAATGAAAACCAATAATAATCGTATCCGCTTAGAGTCAGCATGTAATATGAAATTTCACGAACGATTGGGAATTTGTTTCCGCTGAAAATTTCTATCGGAGTGTATCCTGTAAATTTGGAAAGATCCAATTCAACTACTTGTGAAAATTTTGAAAGATTAGTAACAATAAGAATTGTTTCATCTTCATATTTTCTAATAAAGGCAAGGACTTTAGAATTATTTGGAGATAAAAGTTCCAGCGAGCCTCTTCCAAATGCTTTAAATCTGTTTCTTGTTCTTATCGCTTTTTTCATCCACCATAAAAGCGAAGAAGATGTTCTTTCCTGAACTTCAACATTGATCGCTTCGTAATGATATTCAGGATCAAATATTACAGGCAGATAAAGCCGCTGTGGATTTGTTTCAGAAAATCCGGCATTTCTATCAGGACTCCATTGCATTGGAGTTCTTACGCCGTTTCTATCACCAAGATAATAATTATCTCCCATTCCGATTTCATCACCGTAATAAATTATTGGCGTTCCGGGAAAAGAGAACAAAAGAATATTCAGCAATTCAATTTTTCTTCTGTTATTTTCTACAAGCGGAGCCAATCTTCTGCGTATTCCGAGATTTATTCTTGCCCTGTTATCGCGAGCGTAAAATCTATACATATAATCGCGCTCTTCATCAGTAACCATTTCCAAAGTTAGTTCATCATGATTGCGCAAAAACATTGCCCATTGGCAATTCTCCGGAATTTGCGGAGTTTGTTCAATGATATCAACAATTGGATAACGTTCTTCCATTTGAACTGACATATACAGGCGCGGCATTATCGGAAAATGAAATGCCATTTGACATTCATCACCATTTCCAAAATAAGCAACCGCATCTTCAGGCCATTGATTTGCTTCGGCAAGAAGCATTCTGTTTTTAAATTTTGATTTTACATGAGCACTTAATTTTTTCAGGAACTCATGGGTTTCAGGTAAATTTTCACAATTAGTACCTTCGCGCTCGTAAAGATATGGAACGGCATCAAGCCGTAATCCGTCAACTCCCATCTCAAGCCAGAAATCAACTATCTTAAATAATTTTTTGTGAACTACAGGATTTTCAAAATTCAAATCCGGTTGATGCGAATAAAAGCGATGCCAGAAATATGCTTTTGCAACTGGATCCCAACTCCAGTTGGACATTTCAAAATCACTGAAAATTATTCTAGCATCCTTGTATTTATCCGGTGTATCACTCCAAACATAAAAATTACGTTGAGGAGAACCGGCCGGGCTTGTTCTTGCCTTTTGAAACCACTCATGCTGATCTGATGTGTGATTAAGCACAAGTTCTGTAATAACTCTTATATTTCTTTTATGAGCTTCCCGTAATAATTCTTTGAAATCTTCTATTGTTCCGTAATCCGGATTTACATTTAAGTAATCTGCCGTATCATAACCATCATCACGTAAAGGAGAGGGATAAAATGGAAGTACCCAAATTATTGTAACTCCTAAACTTTCTATATAATCAAGTTTTTCAATGATTCCCCTTATATCGCCTATTCCATCACCATTATTATCACGATAAGCTTTTATGTGTACTTGGTAAATTATTCCATCTTTGTACCAAAGAGGATTATCATCATGAATACTTTCAAAAGCTGCCATAAAAGAAAAACTCCTTAGGAACTAGTTTAAAAATCAAAAGATAAGCTGCCGAAATTTGAAATAAGCTTATCTTTCTCTTTATGATCATAATTGAGCAAGTAGAATTATGGTAAAAATTTAATTTTAATTATAAACTCTCTTCATCTTCAATATCTTCCTCATCGTCAAAATCTTCATCATCATCTAAATCATCAAGGTCATCTTCATCAATATCATCAAAATCTTCTTCGTAAAATTCTTCGTCATCTGGATCTTCATCTTCTAATTCATCTGCAAGTTCATCATCTTCATCGTCAAATAACTCTTCATCATCGTTATCATCATCTTCACTGTAATCTTCATCATGTTGTGCCAACAGATACAATTCCCCTTTATTATTTTTAAATAGTAAATTTGAATTGTTCAATTTAATTACTCCCGTTAGGATTAAATTACTCAACATAAGTTTAATTCTCCGTTTAAGATGTTTTTATAAATAAAGGGATATAAACTCGGGCAATCTTTTTAGGTGATTGCCCGGGATTTAATGTAATTTAAATTATTGGTTTGCTTCAATATTTATGCTGTTTACCGCAAGTTCGGTAAGTTTAAGATCCGTTTGTTTTTCTTCATCCAATGTTTGTTGAAGGAGTTCTCTCGAATCTTCATCGCCAAGAATTTCCGCATAAGTTCTAACTGTTCCGTATGAAGCTATTTCATAATGTTCAACTTTTTGCGCAGCTGCAATTAATGCGGCATCTAGAACTTCCGGATCAGTAATTTCTTTCATCATTTCTTCACCTTCTTCAATAATGCTTTCCATTCCTTTGCATTTTTTACCTGAAGGTGATTCTTTTTTATTACTGAAAATTTCCTCTATTCTTTGGATCTGGTTTTCTGTCATTTTCAAATGATCTTCAAAAGCTTTTTTCAATTTTTCATTTTTAGTTTTACTTATCATTTTTGGTAAAGCTTCTGTAATTTGTTTTTCTGCACTGTAAATATCTTTCAATTCATCAATGTACAATTTCTTCAACGAGTCAATCTTCATCTAATTCCTCCTTTTATTGGTGTTTACTTTAATTTAAACTATTATTTTAAAATGAAATGTCAAGGGCAAACAAATCTCCAACTGTATAACTTTACGGCTTTTTTTTGTACTTTTATATGCAAATTTTAATTCATCTTTTTTATTAAATATTAAATTTATTGAGGAATAAAAATGCACGAAAAAAGTATCGAGTTATTGAACAAAGCTGTTGCAGATGAGCTTCACGCGGTGCATCAGTATATGTATTTTCACTTTCATTGTGATGACCAGGGATTTGATCTGTTGGCAAACCTTTTCAGACAGACTGCAATTAAAGAGATGATGCACATTGAAGTTCTAGCAGAAAGAATTTTATTTTTGAAAGGCGAAGTTGAAATGGTTGCTGCAAATCCTGTTGATAAAATTCATGATGTAAAATCAATGCTTGAAAAAGCAAAATCAATGGAAGAAGAAAGTGCACACAGTTATAATTTATGGGCTAATGAATGCAGTGCAAATGCAGATTCCGTAAGTAAAAAGTTGTTTGAACAATTGGTTGTTGATGAAGAAACTCATTTTGATCAATTTGATACACAATTAGATCATTTACAAAAATTCGGAGAGAATTATCTTGCGCTTCAATCAATCGAACGCACTAGAAGCATTGCTTCACCACAAAATCCGGCTTAATGTAAATTGAAGTTAAAATTAAAAAGGGACTTTGAAACAGTCCCTTTTTTTATTCTTTCTCTTTTAATTTTTTATTTTTGAAATGCGGTGAATCTCCCCATTTTCCAAATCCTACAGTTTCACCAAGAGATTCAATTTTACTTTGCAATTTTTTTAATGAGTTCAAACTGTTTTCTTTAACGCCGGGCTTATTTTCATAAAGCTTGTAATTACTTTTAAATTCAACTTCGGTAATATTCGGCATTATAATATTTGCGCCGGCTAAAAGTCCCAGTTCTCTGCCTGAATTGCTTAACGCTTCGAGCGCAGTTGTTGAGGCAATATTAATATCTTTCATAATGATGCGGGCAAGAGCAATCATTTTTAAAGCAAGTTCAAGTTGATGAGGTTTTTCCGATTCAAAATTTTCATAAAGATCTGCCATCGGTGTATCAGTATGAACAATGTACGGACCCATTCCGATCATATCAACATCCAATTCTTTTAAGAAAAAAAGATCATTTGCAAGATCATCAATTGTTTGTCCCGGAACGCCGATCAAAACGCCCGAACCTGTTTGATATCCGATTTCCTTTAATGATTTAATACAATTAATTCTTGATTCAAAAAGATGATCTTCCGGATGAAGTTTTTTGTAAAGCTCAGGATTAGAAGATTCAATCCTTAAAAGATAACGATGTGCGCCTGCGTTGTACCACTTTTGATAAACTTCCTGAGTTTGCTCGCCAAGAGATAAAGTAATTCCGAGTTCGCCGTTACTTAAATCTTTTACCCGTTTTATGATATTTTCAATCGTTGAAATAAATTTTGTATCAGTTCTTTCGCCTGCTTGAATAACGATTGAAGCAAAATCATTTTGAAAAGCCCACATTGCGGCATTTACGGCTTCATCTTCTGTCATTTGATAACGTTTGAAATTTTTATTGCCGCGTCTTATTCCGCAATAATAACAATCCTTTTCGCAAATATTGCTAAATTCAACAATTCCCCTGAAATATACATTTGTGCCGACGTACTGTTTCTTTATTTCGTATGCTTTTTTATAAAGCAAATCAATTTCATCCTTATTTTTCAAGCCTAACAAGTATTTGACCGAATCAAAATCAATTTTTCCGGCATGTAAAATTCTTAATATTTGTTCATCTGTTTGCAACAAATTTTGCATCTCTTTTTTGTTTAAAATTAGGTCGGGGTAAAATTAATTTATTTTTATTTAACTTCAAAAAACGGGAATTACTATAGATCAAATTAATCTTTGAACAATTTCATCGCAAACCGAAAATCCTTTTTGCGTGAGTTTAATGAATTCTGAATCATAATTCAAAAATCCGTTTTGTTTCAATTCATCAATAAGTTTTGAATTTCTTTTCAGAAAATCATAATTGAATTTTCTGGTCAATTCGTTCAAATTTAATCCACCACTTCGCAGAGAAAGCATTATAAACTCATCATGAAGTTGCTCTATATCCAGAATTTCAAAATTTGCTGCAGCACTTTGTTTTTCATTGATGGAGTTCAAATATAAATTCAAACTGCTTATATTCCACCATCTTTTTCCATTCACAAATGAGTGAGCTGAAGTTCCGAATCCCAAATAATCCTTATGCTCCCAATATGCTTTATTATGTTTGCATTCAAAATTTTCTTTGGCAAAATTTGAAATTTCGTATTGATTAAATGAATGTTCGCCCAAATAATTTTGTGTAATTTCAAATAATTCAGCATCGTAATCATCATCTTCAATTTGTACTTTTCCATCAAGCACCATTTTATTTAAAATTGTGCCGGGCTCCAAAATTAAACTGTATGCAGAAATATGTGTAATGGGAAGTTCAACAGCAATTTCAAGATTTTGTTTCCACTTCAATTTTGTCTGTTTCGGAAGATTAAAAATCAGATCAATGCTTATATTTTCAAATCCTATTTCGTATGCATTTCTTACTGTTGAAATCGCTGTCTGCTTATCATGAATTCGCGTTAAAAATTTCAAATCATCTTCATCAAAAGACTGAATGCCTATGCTCAAACGATTTATTCCGCTTTCAAGAAACTGATTTAATTTAAATTTATTTACTGTGCCGGGATTTGTTTCTAAAGTTGTTTCAATATTTTTTGAAAATAAAAAATTATCTTTTAGTGTGTGAATAATTTCCCGAATATAATCCGGTGACATAAAAGATGGAGTTCCGCCGCCGAAAAATATTGTTTTAATTTTTCTTTCTTCCCCGAATTTTTCGGAATAATATTCAATTTCTTTTTTTAATGCCGAAAGATAATTTGAAGTGTTTTTATAATTGGTGATCGAATAAAAATCGCAATAGATGCATTTGTGGTCGCAGAAAGGAATGTGTATATAAATAGAAATTTCTTTTAAATCGTTCACCTTAAAATTCTTTCATTTTAATTTTTCTTTTTAGTTATATTTAAATAATGCTCTAAACGTTCGATAAGTTCAACTTGCGCGGAATTTATTTTTTCTTTTGCAATTTGCACCGGAAAAAATTCCCCTTGATCAACTTCAGGATAAGATTTCCAAATCCCGGATTTTGGCGGCCACATCATTTTAAAATGACTTTGGGAATTATCAAGAATTATATCATCATTATGTTCAAGCGCCCATGCGTAAACAATTTTTCCTGATTTTTGCGTAATGGAATTAAGATAAATAAAATTTTTTGTTGAAATTGTTAATCCAATTTCTTCTTTAACTTCTCTGATCGCACAATCAAGATGTTCTTCGCCATCATCAATTTCGCCTTTCGGAATGCTCCATGCTCCTAAATCTCTTTTTGCAAAAACCGGTCCGCCGGGATGAACTATATAAATTTGAAGTTCATCATTTTTAATTCTGTAAAGTAAGATACCGGCACTTTTTCGTGGATTCATTTTTAGTTTTAAGTTTTTATTTTTAGCATTCTGTCATATTGAAGAAATCTTCAACTGAAATATCTTTTATAATTAATAATTTAGATTTCTCTTTCTGCCCAAGTAAATCGGGATAATCGATATACGAAATAAAAAGCAAGATTTCTCTGTTCGTTCGAAATGGCAAATATCAAATTATAGTTTACGCATAACCAATCTTTTCCTTTTTCAATCTTTGCATTTTACTTTCCCATTAATTCGCGTGCGCCTTTCAAACTTGCTTCGGTAATTTCTTCGCCGCTCATCAATTTTGCAACTTCTTTAATTTTTTCTTCATCATTTAATTTTTTAATTGAACTTACAACTCTATCGCCTTCGAATTGTTTTTCAACAACAAAATGATGATCAGCCAAGCCGGCAATTTGCGGCAAATGGGTAATTGAAATTATTTGATGATAGGATGAAAGATTTTTTAACGCGTGTCCGACTTTCTGCGCAATTCTTCCGCTAACTCCGGTATCAATTTCATCAAAGATCATTAAAGGCAACTTATTATTTTGCGCAAGAATTGTTTTTAACGAAAGCATAATTCTTGAAATTTCACCGCCGGAAGCAACTTTTACTAGCGGTTTCGGATCCTCGCCTTTATTTGTCGAGATCATAAATTCAATTTCATCAATTCCGCGTGAATTTGATCTTACTTTTTTACTTTCAACAAGAACAAAATTTTCAGAAGAATTTTCAATTGAATTTTGTGTAATTTTAACTTTGAATTCAGCGTGTGGAATTCCGAGTTCCGCCAAAACTTTTACGACTTCATTTTGAATTTTTTTTGCGGTTTCGCTTCTTTTTTTAGATAATTTTTCTGCTACTTTCCCGGCTTTTTCACGCAAAAATTTTATTTCATTTTCAATTTTTTCAATTTCGGCGCTGAAATTATCTGCTAGATCAAATTCCTCACCGATTTTTTTTCTGTAATCAATAACGCTTTGAAGTGAACCGCCGTATTTTTTCTTAAGTAGACTTAACGAACCGAGCCGCTCGCGAATTTCATTTAATCTTTCGGGATCAATATCAATTTTATTTCTGTAATCCCTAACACAGCTCGAAATTTCATTTATCAAAGTAAGCGCAGTTGAGCAATCATTTTCAACATCGCGAAAAGTTTTATCGATTCGGGTAAGCTCGGAAAGTTGGTGTTTTACATTATTTAGAGCATCATAAATTGCCTGATCCGATTCATAAAGATTTTCATAGATTGCAGCGGTTACTTCAAGAAGTTTTTCGCTGTTTTCAAGAATTTTCAATTCATTTAGAATTTGTTCATCTTCATTTTCAACAGGATTCACCTGATCAATTTCATTTATCTGAAAAGAATAAAGATCTTTTTTTTCTTTGATGATATTTTCTTTATCCTTAAAATTTTTCAGCTCGCTTAATTTGGAATTCAGATTTTTGTAGATTTCTTTAAATTCAGAAAGGTCATTTTCAAGATTTCCGAATTCATCCAAAGTTTCGATATGAGTTTCAACGCGAAGTAAAGATTGATGCTCGTGCTGTCCGTGAAGATCAACCAAAAGATTTCCGATTTCTTTAAAATCCGAAAGTGAAACGGGAGTATCGTTTATGAAATTTCTATTTGATCCCTTCAGTGAAATTTCGCGGCGCATTATAAGTTCATTTTCAAAATCAATATCGGCATTTTTCAATGCTTTTTGAATTCTCTTATTTTGATCAATTTCAAAAATTCCTTCCACAACAGCTTTATTTGAACCTTTGCGGACAATTTCTGTCGAAGCTCTTTCGCCGAGTAAAAGGCTCATAGCATCAATCAAAATTGATTTTCCGGCGCCGGTTTCCCCGGTAATTATATTTAATCCTTTGAAAAATTCTATAAAAGTTTTTTCGATAAGAGCGTAATCTTTAATTTGAAGCGATTTTAGCATAAAAATTATCTTTATAAATTAAATTGATAAAAGAAAAATAAGATTTATTCGGCAGAATAATAACAAAATAATTATAAAAATAGTTTAGATAAATCTGATAAGATGAATAAATATTTTAAGATTAATTTGACTTACAAGTTCAATTTAGTTATATTTAAAGTCTAAATACATCGCGGGGTGGAGCAATTGGTAGCTCGTCGGGCTCATAACCCGAAGGTTTCAGGTTCAAGTCCTGACCCCGCTACTAAGGAAAGCCTGATTTCGAAAGATATCAGGCTTTTTTCGTTTAAAACAAGGTTTGAACTTGAAAGAACTGATTAGTTTCTGATTAGTCAAAAATCATTAAAAAATGAAAATCACTAATCAATTTTAGCACTTAATCTTTTTTTACAGATCTTTTCCAGAAAAGCCGCAGTCTTTATTATCAGATCGTAATTTAGATTTTTCAAATTTTCATTTTCGAATTCTGAACTGCTGTAATTATTTTGATTTACTGATTTATATGCAATTCTTTTTTCAAAAAGATATATAACCGCATTATTTTCAATCTCTTTTATTTTTTCATTAATTTCTTCTCTGGAAATTATTTTTAATCTTTCTACTTCCCCGTAAAATCCCAAATAAAGCGACGCAATTTTATTCAAAATAGATCTTTGTGCATCTTCAATTGAAATTTCTCTTTTTTCAAAAATATATATTTTCTTTGCAAAATTTTCCGTGCGTTCAATTTTAATCTGTTCCGGAAATTCTGAAATTTTTTGCCCGCTTAAAAATATAAGATCAATTTTTAGTACAGATAAATTAAAAAGAAGATTTTCAAAAAAACTTTCGCTTTGCTCTTGTTTATTTTCTTCGGATTCAAATTCAATCAAAGAATTTTCATCTTGATGTGTATCTGCAATATCGTAAACCAAAAGAACAGGAGTCATTGGAGCCAATATTATCAAGGGTTTCGCGTTCATGTTAATTAATCTGCCGAACTTTTTCCTCCAATCTGCCGCAGTGGCAAAATAAGTGGAATCAGGATCTTGCAAATAAACAAGCATGTTGTTATAAAGCGAGTAGTTTTTATTTTCCGAAATGATATTTAAGAATTTTTGAAATTCAGTAATTCCTTTCTCAAAAAAATATCTTTGGAAAAATTCATTAATTGAATTTGATTCGAATGCGGGCTGAGTTTGATCAGAAACATTTTCAACTTGTTCTTCTTCGAATAAGCTTAATTGTTTTTGCATTTTGCAACCTGTGGTTTTTAGCAAAATAAGCAAATTTATTCAAAATTAGAAATTCCGGTTTTTCTAAAAATGCATTATTATAAATTCAGTCAGGCAAAAACAAATTAAAAACGTTAACACAAATGGAATGAATTTAAAATAAAAAAAGCCGGTAAAGTTACCGGCTTTTCATGAAATTAAATTTTTATTCTCTAACTATTGTTGAAATTCCCGCGCTTGCTCTTCCGTTTGGACCTTCAACTTTAACGGTCAAACTAATCGATCTTTCGACTCTATCAGCAGGTTCCGCTACATCTACAACGAAGAAAGAAAATTCGGTTGCACCCGGTCCTCTTCCTTGTGTATCATCCATTGTTACGTTTATATCACCATCAATTTCAACATTTTTTCCTTTAACGGAAACTGAAATTGTTGTTCCTGAAGACATTGGATTTCCGTTAACATCTTGCAAAGAAATATTAAATCTTTGAATTCCGCCGTAAGGAATGTGATCTGTTCCTGCTTCGGGTGAAACAGATAAAATCGGTGCGCCTGAGAACAATACTATTGTTTGTCCGCTTACTTTATTATTGTTTTCATCAGCAGTTTCAGCAGTAATTGTTGCAAATCCTTTTCCTAAAACAGGATGTTCAGGCAACGGATTTCCACTGAATAGAGTTACTGTGCCTTGTCCGTCATTATTTGTTTTAGTTGAACCTTGAATAACTCCGCCGGTAGTTGTAAAGTAAACTGCTGTTCCGGGAGCAACAGGATTTCCGTATTTATCACCGATCAGAACCGTGATCGCATCTGTTACGTTAAAAATATGCCATCCGGGAATGTTGAATTTCGCAGGACCTAAAGTAAAATGATTTTGATCAGGTAAGCCGCCGTGAATTGCAATACTTACAGGTTTTGCAGTTATCAATTTTGGTCCTAAAACAATTTCAGGGATAATTTGAATAACACCGGCTTTTAAACCGCTGGTTACTGTTAATAAAACTCTTCCTTCGGGATTTGTTTTAGCCGAAATAGGAGAAATGTATTCGCCTCCGCCGGGAGTTACACCAACTTTAAAACTTATTGTAACTGAATGGCTAATATCAACTGCAACACCGTTTGAAGAAGAATTCCGTTTTCTTTAACTCCGATGCTCGGAAGTGTTTGAGTTACTAAATAAATTGAAGCAGGATTTCCTGATTTTACATTAACCGAGCCGGTTTTTTTCAATTTCAAATCAGCAACAGTGTAAGTTTTACCTGTAACAACATCAATCTCAGTTTCTGCAGGAGTATATCCTGTTTTTGTTGCAGCAACTTTCAAATCTGAAATTATAGAATCAGAAATGTTGAAAGTCGTGGTATAAGCACCGTTTTCATCGGTTGTAAGTTGATTTAATTGTTCATTTCCTTTTAAGAATGAGACAATTGCACTGCCAATCGGAGTGTTTGTTGAATCATCAACAACTTTTCCGGTAACCGTAACTTTAAAATTTGATGGATTTTGAGGATCGTTTGTGTTATCGTCTGAAGAATCGCAACCGTTAAACATCACCAAAGTTGCAATAAGAAAGAGCACAAAGATGTAATATTTCTTCATATAGCCTTCTTTATAATTAGTTCTTAGATTTTTCAAATTAAGGATTTTGTTTGCCTAAAATATTCATGACTTTTCTAATAATCAAGTAAAATTTTCTTTATAATATTACTTTTCAGCAAGAATTACCAAATCTTTTGATTTTTTCGGTTCAAATTTACTTTTATTAAATCCGCCGAAAAATTTAATTTTTGTAAATCCGTTCTTTTTTAAGATTTCTTCAAATTCTTTTTTTGTGTGCGCAAACAATTTTGTAGTGTAAAGTTCTTTTTCTTTCAAATTGTTTTTATTTACCGTAAGCACGTTAAAATTCAAATGTTCCGGATAAAAATCATAAAAACGAACGAACATTTTAGAATCATTTTCATTAATATTAATGATCCTTTCATTTGCCGAAATAATTCCTGAATAGTTCAAAATCTGTACCAGAAAAATGCCCTTATCATTTAAAATTTTTGAAGCATTTTTTACGGCAAGTGCCAGTTTCTTTTTATCAAGATTTGCCAAAGTATTTCCTAAAGAAACTGCTGCATCAAATTTATTTTTAAACTCAGTAGGAATTTTATCCAAACTTGATTTATGAAATTTTACTTTAACTCCCGCATTTTTTGCATTTTGTTTTGCGCGGGAAATCATTTTTGCAGAAAGATCAAAAGCTTCAACTTTGAATCCTAAATTTGCCAAAGAAATTGAATCCAATCCGCTTCCACAACCCAAATCTGCAACGTTTTTAATTTCGCTGCTTATTAAATTTGAAAGAACATTTTTTCTTCTTTCAAAAGCGGAATTCAAGTTTACCATTTCATCATAAAAAACCGAGATCTCATCAAAAAAATTTTCGTTTGATTTAACTTTCATCTAATTTTGCGCGTTTATTTTTAATAATTCGTTTTCAGAGAAAAGTAATTTTATTTTGGGAAGTAATTCCCGTTCTTCTTTTCGAATATGATTTTCGATCAAATTTCCCAAAAGATCAAGTTTTTCTTCGATATCTTCATTTTCTTTAAGAGAATTTATCAACTCGATAATTAATTTATGCTCATTTTTAAGCCGGTCAAAAAGTAAATCAAGATTTTTATCTTTACCGTAAAATCTGTCAAAAATTTTCATTTCTTCAAAAATGAAATGTTCGGTCAACTCTTTAAAATAAAATTCAATTGTGGCAATGATCTTGGAATAAAAACAATCCGGCGTTTTAAATCCCTCTCTTTTTTTAATCAGTTCTGCAAAAAGCAATGCGTGAAAATGATCGTTTGATATATGAGAAAGTTTTTCAGAATTCTGCATTCGATTCTTTTCTGTTGATTGACAGTTTATTATCGAATTGAATGCAATTTTATTTAATGATTCTGAAAATTTTAATTTTAAAGGAATTTAAGATTTGCTCACGCTACAAAAGAAAATTCCGGATTTTGAATTTTCTAAATTGAAAATCAAATCCGGAATATTATCCATTTTGAAAAATTAGCTTTCAAATTTATTTTTGCAAAACCGGCTCAGAAATTGAATTCATAAGTTCATTTTCTTTATTAAAATGATCTTCGATCAAATTTCGCAGCGCTCTTGTTTTTGCAATTGCCGAATTTAAACTTTCACCTGTCGAATTTAATTTTTCGATGATTGATCTTAAAAGATCTGCTTCATTTTTTATTTTTGAATGATCTGAATAAAATTCTTTTACATTAAGTTTTATTTTATTCTTTATTCCCGGGAAAAGATTTTTTTCTTCATCGCTGCAATGTTCTTTTAAAAGTTCATTTAGAGATTTTGAAACATCGCTGCTTAATTTTGCATCGTAAAAATTGTAACCGTTAAGCTGCATTCTGTTTAATGCATCGCCTAAAAAATTAAGATATAAAATTCCGCGTGCGTGCTCCTTGTAAAATTTGTTTATTTTCTTTTGCATTCGTATCTCTTTATTTTCAAATATTCTAAAATTTAATTTCCGCTTTGTTTTAAGGCATCTTCGTTAAACTTTCTTGCTTCTTCAACTCCGGTAGGATGCCCCATTTCATTTATCATTTTATGATACATCAAATATTCTTCGTTGGAAATTTTGTTGTGCCAATAACCCGAAATCATTCCGAGTCCGGTTGTAATTACAAAAATTAAAACAATTGCGTAAGCAATAAATTTTTTGTTTACTTTTTTTTCGGTTAGAAGTGAATGAACTTCCAAAGTATCTTTAACGGGACAAACATCAACGCAATTTAAACAGCTTGAACATTCATCAGAATAAACTGTAATTACTTTATCAACTTTAATTGCCGAGGGACAAACTTTTGCACACTTTGCGCAATCAATACAAGAATCGGGATTTCGTTTAATTTTACTCGGACTTGCAAGCGAAAGCAAACCTAAAAGCGCGCCGTAGGGACACAAAAATCTGCACCAAAAATTTCTGATGAAAATTGATAAAATGAAAAGTGATGCGATAACGATCAATGCGAATTGAGAAATATCAACAAAGAAATACCACATTTTAACATCAGCCATAATATTGTAAGGACTATCCAAAAATGCTTTTATAGCTATTGTGCTCATCACAAAAAATATTGAATAAATGAAAAATGCGAGTAACAAATACTTTAAACTTCTTAAAGGATAATCTAAAAATTTCGGAAGCACTAATTTTCTTTTAAATATTTTTTCGCCGAAATCTCCAACAAGTTCAGAAATAAATCCAACCGGACAAAGCCAGCTGCAAAAAGATTTTCCGAAAGCAAATGAAACTAAAAGTATTGCAACAAAAATTACGAGTCCGGCAGGATGTGCCGCATGAATTTCGCCGGTCATAATCAGATAATATAAACTCATCATTGAACTTATAGGAAGAAAACCTTCTGCGCCGGGCGGTCTGCTGTAAAAAGCAGCGGTACCGTTTGATTCCAGATAATTTACGAAAAGGTAAAACTCAACTCCGATCCATAAGCAAAGCAGGATCATTGCAGATTGCACATAAAATCTGAATTTTTGAACCGGTTTTTCCGTATTGCGAATAACTTTTTTCTTTTCCATATTTTTTAGTTGTCAGTTTAAAGTTGTCGGTTTTTAGTAAAGACAATTTTGTCATTCCGGCAAATTCCGGAATATTATAATTGCTTTGTCAAGTCGAAGTCCCGATTTCATCGGGAGAAATGACTGAGATATCTTTATAATTAATAAAATATTTCTCGCTCCGCTTCGAAATGACAATTTTAATATTTTGAAAATATTTTCATCTTTGAATCTTTCTATCTAACAAAAATCGAAATCACCATTGCGAAAATTATTGAATAACCGAGCAAAGTAAATCCTAATTTTTTAAAATTTGTTTTCCCGGATAATTTAAAAGTTCCGAGCAAAGCATGAACGAACATCGGTAAAAATGCAATTGATAAAAATATTTTTGATGGAAATTTAACCGCGAAAAATATTAAGAGTGAAATTGCAAAAACATGAAAAATCAAATTCAATTTTCCCAGAGATATTTCAGAAAATGATTTTTCTGTATTTTTTACCGAAGCAATTTTAATTTTGAAATGAACATAAATTGCGCTTGATGCAAAAAAGATCAAATTGAAAAACCAAACCAATAAACTTGTCTGATTTAATTTGCCGTCAAGAAAATATATCATTGCAGGCGCGCTTAAAGTTAATCCGAACATTGCGATCAGATCGCTCCAAACATTTTTCTTAAACTTAAATGAAAAAATCTGGCTAAGTAAAAAGAATATTGATGCAACCGCGCCGAAAAATAAAAGCAAATATTTATTGAAAAATATTACTGCAAATAATCCGAGAATTACTGCGATCGAAAAATAAATAATTAGCCAGCTTTTTGCATTTTTATCCTTATTTGAAAAATTTCTTTTTTTCAATTTGTTTAAAAGCAAAATTTCGGCAGGCGCGTAGCTCATAAATAAAAAGAAAATTGATATTGCCAAAATCCAAATTGAATGATCGAAATTTTGCGCAGCGGAAATTCCCATTATTACCGGGACAAATAAAATTGCCCATGAGCCATGTTCTTTTGTAATTATTGGTTTTTCCATTTTAGATCTTCAATTCAAAATTAGATTTCATAAAATTTTTATTAATCTTTTTTGAAATAAGTTTCAACTTTATCGCCTGTCTCTTTTGAAAAAGCTTTCACTCCTTTTTCTTTTGCTTTTTCGATAAGAGGCGCGGGCACAAAAGGAGTTATAAGTAAATAAACTTCGCCTGAATTTAATTTTGTCAATGCACTTATGACTTTTCCGACCGGATGAATTCCATTTTCAAGATCAATATGCGCATCGTAAATAAAATCAGGTTTTTCGATTTCGAAATTTACATTTTCATCATTTTGATTTTCTATATTTGAATTCATTTCATTTAATCCTGCTGCTTTTCTTAATTGATTTACCATTTCCGATAGTGAAACATTTCCCACAACTGCTGCTTGTTTTATTGATGTAACTTTTGCAATAGTTTTGCGCAAAACCGGATTTTTTAATTTTGAAAATGCCGGCGCAATTTTTATAAGTTCATTTTCCAGAAAAGGAAAATTATCAAGCAAGTCTCCGATTTTAGTATCGGGAGTTATATTTAATTGTGCATTCAATTTTGATCCTTGAAATATTTTTTATAAACCTTCATATAATCTTTTTACTGCATAAGAAAATTATTTCTGTATTTGTCATTCTCGCAAGTCCCAATTTTATTGGGACTCGTCGGGAATCAGATAAAATTTTAATTGGTCTCGCTATCTGATTCCGGACCTTGCCGGAATGACAGCGTTCCTTTTAATTTTTCTTATCTTTCCAATCTTTCAATTTTTTTATCTTTTCATCATTCTAATTTTCATAAGATAAAATTCTTCTTTCGCCTTCAAGTTTTCGGAGTTCGGTTAAATCCTGTGTAACTTCCAAAGTGCCAAGGTATTCATTTGTGTTTTCATCACGAACTGCGTAGTAAGAAATGTAGATGAATTTGCCGCGCATATTGATCCAGAAAGATGCTTTATCCTGTGTGCCTGCTTTAAAATCCGAAAGAATTTTTTCAACTGTGTGAACGCTTGAAGGCGGATGACAAAATTGAACTTTTCTTCCTATTATCGCTTTGCCTCTTTGGAAAATTCTTTCTTTGCCTTCCGAAAAGAATTTCACTTTATCATCTTTATCAACAAAAGTAAAATCAAAAGGCATTGAATTGAAAACTGAAATTAATTCATTCAATTTGAAATTTCCGGTTGGCAATTTGATTTTTCCGTTTTCAATTTTTTCATTATTGCTTTTTGAAATTTCGCCGCTCGGAATCCACTCTTCATTTACTTCAATTATGCAGTAACCGTATTCATTTTCCTGATTATAAATTTCGTACCAATCATTTTCGTTCAATGTTTCCAGGCACATCGGAAAAAGAATTTCTTCTTCTTTATAGATCATTTCTTCAAGCGCTTTAATTGCGGGCATTAAAGTCATATCAATAATTAATTTTCCTTCACCTGCCGAAATATTATGTGATGCATGCAAAACTTCCGCAACAGATTTTAACAGTTCACGAGTTTGATCATGCTTGCCCCACATAACTGTTGGTGGTCCTGTGATTTTATATTTTTCCAGAAACGGAAACAACAAATATTCTTTTCTCAAATAATGTTTTTCAACATCCATCATTGAATTGAAATGCATAATAATTTTTATAAAAAGTTCACCGCAATTTTCATCATCATTCATCTTTTCAATTTTTTGCGCAGTAAATTTGATAAATGAAATTTCTCTTTGCAGTGCAAGATTTTCTTTGCTGAAAGTGTGAACGGGATGACCTTCCGGGATTTCAAATTTTTTCGGATTGCTTAAAATTCCTTTTAAAGCATTTGTGTGAAGATCGCAAACTTCCAGCATTTTTTCGCTGCTTACACCTTCTTCAATCATTTCCTGTTCAACAGCAATTACATCATCGTAAGGAATTTCTTTCATCAGATCTGACATTTCATTTTTTACGGTTTCAACATCAATTCCTGAATTAATTTTTCTAAACATTTCTTTCAGATCTTCTCTTCTTTGGCTGTGATTATTGATAATTTCACTCATGTAATTTTCTTTCGTTTGTTTTTAATCTTTTATTTTCAAATTCCGGTAAAGCGGAATGACATTTTTGTTTTAATCAATTTCTTATTCGGAATTTTTAGTCCGATTATAATATAAAAAAATATCTTTTATTGCAATGATATTTTTAAAGTTTATTTTAAATTTTTCAATTTGTGTAAAGTTTTTTCTTTGAATTTATCCAAGGTTTCTTCGCTTAACATTTTATATGCTTCCGTGCGAAGTTTTCCCCATTTATCATGAACTGCACAAGGTGAATCCGGACTACAATTTGGAAATCCTAAAACGCAGCTATTAAAAATCCCTAGTCCGTCAATTGCTTCAACAATATCAATTAATTTTATATCGCTCGGATTTTTGCCAAGTGCAAATCCGCCGGCTTTTCCTTTTTTCGATTCGATAATTCCGTTATCACGTAGACTTTGTAAAATTTTGGAAACAAATTCTTTCGGTATGTTTAATTCATTTGCAATGTTATCAACGCGAATAACTTCCTCGCCCTGCTTTGCAGCAAGATAAAGAACAGCTTGTAAACCGTACTCACACTTTTTGGAAAATATGACTGTCATAATCAGATAAATTATTCTGATTATAAAATAATATTTAATTTCTGGATTGTCAATAATATTTTTAATGCTGGTTTAGAATTAAAGAGGATTTTTTTATATTTTTATTAATAAATCTTTCGGAATTTATATGAAACTCCT
>CBDUBH010000032.1:0-35327 GCA_965365345.1 uncultured Melioribacteraceae bacterium | reverse complement strand
TTACCGAAGCAAAATAAATTGGTTCTTTTATTAATTGTTTACTTACTCTTAAAGAAAAACCTTTTCTTTGCCGTGCTGAGTAAAGCTCATGTAAATATTTTTCAATTCCGGGAAAATTATTCGGATCATAAATTTCAAATCCGTTAGTTTCATAACCGAAACCTTTCATTTTTTCTATTATTTTATTGCGATTTCCGATTAAGACCGGAACAGCAATATTATCGCGTTGAAGCGAATATGCGGCATTGATGATATTATCTTCTTCTCCTTCAGGGAAAACTACGCGTTTGGGAGATTTTTGCGCTTTCTGAATCATCACTCTAATCACCTCCCGTGAAAGTCCGAGTCTTTCTTTTAACTTATCGGCATAAGCTTCCCAATCTTCAATTTGAAATTGAGCTATGCCATCATCAATGGCAGCTTTGGCAACTGCCGGAGCAACTTTCCAGAGCACTCTCGGATCAAACGGTTTTGGTATGATGTAATTTCTTCCGAATGAAAATTCCTCGCCTCCATAAGCATTTATAACAATATCAGGCACTTTTTCTTTTGCAAGACCGGCAAGCGCTTTTACCGCAGCCATTTTCATATTTTCAGTAATTGCAGTTGCTCTAACATCAAGTGCTCCGCGGAAAATAAAGGGAAATCCCAAGACATTATTTACTTGATTCGGATAATCACTTCTGCCGGTTGCCATAATTATATCTTCTCTTACGGAAATTGCATCTTCGTAAGTTATTTCGGGATCAGGATTTGCCATTGCAAAAACAATGGGATCTTTTGCCATGCTTTTTACCATATCTTTGGAAACGGTTCCTGCAACTGAAAGTCCGATAAACACATCAGCATCTTTCATCGCTTCTTCCAAAGTATCTTTTTCTGTATCCGCTGCATAAAGTTCTTTATATTTGTTAAGATCTTTTCTTTTAAAATGAAGAACACCTTTGGAATCACACATTAAAATATTTTCTTTATTAACGCCGGCCTTTACGTAAAGATTTGCGCAAGCAATTGCTGCGGCTCCTGCACCATTAATTACAAGTTTTATCTTGTCCATTTTTTTGCCTGCAAGTTCAACAGCGTTTAGAAGGGCTGCGCATGAAATTATCGCGGTTCCATGTTGATCATCATGAAATACAGGGATTTTCATCGTGCGTTTTAATTCTTCTTCAATCTCAAAACATTCAGGAGCTTTAATATCTTCGAGATTAATTCCGCCGAAAGTAGGTTCTAAAAGCTGAACTGCTTTGATTATTTCTTTAGGATCTTTAGTATTCAATTCAATGTCGAAAACATCAATATCAGCAAATCTTTTAAATAAAATTCCTTTTCCTTCCATAACGGGCTTTCCGGCTGCGGGGCCGATATCTCCCAATCCCAATACAGCAGTTCCGTTAGAAACTACCGCAACCAAATTTCCTTTGGCTGTGTATTTGTAAACATCTTCTTCATTATTTGCAATTTCTTTGCAAGGTTCGGCAACACCTGGTGTGTAAGCAAGGGAGAGATCACGAGCAGTAACGCAGGGTTTAGTAGGTACCACTTCAATTTTACCTACCCGCTGTTGGCTATGATACTCAAGGGCTTCTTCTTTTCTAATTTTCATTTTTTAAATTCCCTTAGTTTTGAAGTTTTTTGTTTACAAAAATATAATTCTTTTTTTTAATTAAAACATCAATTTCTTTCCGGTTTTAAAATAAAAAAGCCGTCATAAAATGACGGCTTAAAAAATTACGGTCTAAACTTCCATTATTTCTTTTTCTTTATGCTTCAAGATATCATCGATCAAATTTGAGTGATCGTTGGTAAGTTTCTGAACTTCATTTTCGAAGTTCTTTAATTCATCTTCCGAAATAAGTTTTTCTTTTTCCTGCTTTTTAAGATGTTCGTTTGCATCACGACGGATATTTCTGATGGCTACTTTTGCATCTTCACCCATTTTTTTTGTGAGCTTCACGAATTCTTTTCTGCGCTCTTCTGTTAAGGGTGGAATTGGAATACGGATATTTGTTCCATCACTTGATGGATTTAGACCAAGATCTGCTGACATTATTGCTTTTTCAATAAGCGGAACTGCTGATCTATCCCAAGGTGTAATTGAAAGCGTGTGTGCATCCAATACAGACAGGTTTCCCATTTGTTTTAAAGGGGTCATGGTTCCGTAATAATCAATCTTAATGCCGTCAAGTAAAGCAGTTGTTGCTTTTCCGGTTCTTATTTTGGCTATTTCCGAACGGAAAGCTTCAACTGATTTATCCATTCTTTGTCTTGCATCTTTTAAAGTTTGGTTCATAACAGCCTCTATTTTATTTTACGCTTGTACTGTCTTTAATGTTGAAATTACCAACTACGGTTCCGATATTTTCGCCTTTAACAAGTTTAAGCAAGTTATCTCCAAGATCCATGTTGAAAACTATCAACGGTAGATCATTTTCCTGGCATAAACTTATTGCTGTAAGATCCATTACTCTTAATTTATCTTTTAAAATATCAAGATAGGAAATATTTTCAAATCTGAAAGCATCGGGATTTTTTTCGGGATTGGAATCGTAAATTCCATCAACGCGGGTTCCTTTTAAGATCGCATCGGCTTCAATTTCCACGGCTCTTAAAACAGCGGCTGTATCGGTACTGAAATATGGATGTCCTGTACCGGCACCGAAAATTACTACTCGTCCTTTTTCCAGATGTCTGATTGCTCTACGTCGAATGTAGGGCTCGGCAATTTGCTCCATGTGGATGGCGCTCATTAATCTTGTGAAAATGCCTTTTCTTTCGCATGCATTTTGAAGCGCAAGAGAATTTATCATTGTTGCTAGCATTCCCATTTGATCGCCTGTAACTCTGTCAATTCCCTGCTCGGAAGCACGAAGTCCACGGTAAATATTTCCGCCGCCGATCACAATTCCGATTTGTACGCCTATATCGTGAACTTTTTTAATTTCAGTTGCAAAAAAATCAAGAACATCGGGATCAATTCCGTGCCCTTTTTTCCCCATAAGGGATTCGCCGCTTAATTTAAGCAGCAGTCTTTTATATTTTAGTTCAGCCATAAATCCTTTTTTTATTTTGAATTTAACAAAAAAAAAGGTCTTTTAACAAGACCTTTTTAATAAATTTTAATTTATTTTTTTTCGTCGCTGACGTGAAATCTGTGGAAGCGAACTAATTTGGCATCTGTTGAATATTTTTTATTATATTCTTTTAACAGATCGCTGATCGATTTTGTATTATCTTTAACGAACGCTTGCTCGCTCAAGCAATTTTCCTGATAATATTTATTCAATTTTCCTTGAGCAATTTTATCAAGAATTTGTTCAGGTTTTCCTTCTTTGCGTGCAATTTCTTTATAGATATCAATTTCTTTATCTAAAAGATCTTGAGGAACTTCATCTCTGAATGTAAAAGAAGGTTTCATTGCAGCAACTTGCATTGCCATATCTTTCATTAAACCAACTAATTCATCAACATTTCCGTTTCCAACATTATCTACACGAACCAAAACACCTAATTTTGAACCGTGGTGAATATAATCAACTAAAGCACCATCAGGAGTTTCTTCGGTAACAAATCTTGAAACAGTGATTTTTTCACCAATTTTTCCAAGTAATGCATCCAATTCATTCGCAATAACTTTACCGTTATTTTCGGAACTCATTAAAGCATCAACATTTTCAGGTCTTTTTGCTACAATAGTATCCAACACCAAATTAGCGAAATTGATGAAATCATCACTTTTTGCAACGAAATCCGTTTCGCAATTTACTTCAACCATGGTGGCGAATTTTTTATCGTCAGAGGTATAAGTTAAAACCACACCTTCATTTGCCGATCTTTCTGCTCTTTTAGCGGCAACAGCAGCGCCTCTTTTTCTGAGGATCTCAATAGCTTTATCGAAATCGCCTTCGGCTTCGGTAAGTGCTTTTTTGCACTCCATCATTCCCGCGCCGGTTTTTTCTCTTAATTGTTTTACTTGTTCTGCACTAATTGCCATTATTTATCCTTCGCTTTTTTCACTTTCTTTTGGAGTATCTTGTTTATCTTTATTGAAATTGGCTCTCGGTCTTCTTCTATCTCTTACATCTCTATTTTCATCTTTATCATCACGTTCTTTTCTAACTCTTTCTTTTTCAGCAGATTGCTCAGCTTTCATTTCTTTAGCTTTACTTGCGCCTTCAATAACTGCATCGGCCATAATTTTAGTAATTAGTTCAATTGTTTTTACAGCATCATCATTAGCCGGAATTACATAATCAACTTCATCGGGATCGCAATTTGTATCAACTATTGCAAAAATAGGAATATTCAATCTATGTGCTTCTTGAACTGCGATTGATTCTTTTTTAATATCTATCATAAAAATTGCACCTGGCAATTTTGTCATAGTTTCAACACCGTCAAGAACTTTTCTTAATTTATCTCTTTCTCTTGATCTCAACAATCTTTCTTTTTTGGTGATCTTTTCGAAAGTTCCGTCAGTTTCTTGTTTATCAATTGTAGTTAATCTTTTTACACTTTTACGGATTGTGGAAAAATTTGTAAGCATACCGCCGAGCCATCTTTCGCTAACCCAGTTCATATCTGCTCTTCTTGCTTCTTCGGCAATAGTATGTTTAGCTTGTTTTTTTGTTCCAACGAAAAGGATTTTTTTACCTTCGGAAGCTACTTCTTTAATTTTTTCTGCAGCTTCTTCAAGTAAACCTTGAGTTTTCTTTAGATCTATGATGTGTATCCCGTTTTTTTCCATAAAGATATATGGTTTCATTTTGGGATTCCAGCGGCGGGTCAAGTGACCGAAATGCGCACCTGCCTCGATCAAATTTGTCAATTCTACTTTTTTCAATTTATGCTCCTGTTAGCTTTTACTTTCTTCATCTTTACTTAACATCCCAAATTTTGCGGGACACAGTCAGTAAATCCGAAAGTATGATTTTTATATGATTTATTAAAAAAACTAAAAAACAGTTTAAGTAAAAAATTCCAAAGATTATCTTTTTGAGAACTGGAATCTTTTTCTTGCTTTCGGCTGTCCGTATTTTTTACGTTCAACCATTCTAGGATCTCTGGTTAAATAACCTTCAACTTTCAAAGCGGGACGAAGATCAGCATTTGTTGATTCCAATGCTCTTGCAATTCCAAGTCTGATTGCTTGTGCTTGTCCTGTAGTACCACCGCCTCTAACATTTACTAAAACGTCATACTTTCCTAAAGTTTCTGTAACTCTAAAAGGAGCGGTAATATCGTCTCTGTTGGTTTGGAGAGGAAATGCTGCTTCAAATTCTTTTCCGTTAACGGTAATTTTTCCGTTTCCGTTTCTTAAAATAACGCGAGCTACTGATGTTTTTCTTCTTCCGACAAAAATATTATCTGCCATTATCTACTTTCTCCGGCTTTATGCTTTATAAAAACTTAACGCTTCAGGTTGCTGAGCTTGATGCGGATGACTTTCACCTGCATAAACTTTTAATTTTTTAATAAGTTTTCTTCCCAATCTGTTTTTAGGAAGCATACCTTTTACAGCGTGCCAAAAGATGAATTCAGGATCTTTATCCTTTAATTCAGCAAATTTTCTGATCTTTGCACCGCCGGGATATCCTGAATAAGAGAAATATGTTTTTTGCAATTCTCTTTTTCCTGTCATTTTTACTTTGTCAGCATTAATGACAATAACAAAATCTCCGGTATCCGAATTTGGCGTGAAGATCGGTTTATTCTTTCCTCTGATCACTCTTGCAACTTCCGCTGCTAAACGACCCACAACCTGATCTTTAGCATCTACCACATACCATTTTTTATCTGCATCATCGGTGCTGATAAATCCGGTCATTTTTTCCTGTTTCACTTAAATAGTCCTCCAAATCAACTAATTTTTCCCAATAAAGTTTTTAAAATTAACTTTATGTTTTAAAAAAGTCAAGGAACATCCTTCGGTTTTACCTCATAAAAGCAAAATTAAAAGATGAAATTGATTATTTTTTTAGCTTAGAAAGATAATTATTTTATTGATAAAAGTAAAATATTATTTTTTAGAAAGGTTTTAGAAAAGCGATCTGCCGAATTTGAACGAATTTACCATCGAGAAAAATACCGGACTGAATTTCTTAAAATTCTCCTTCCCGATTACAATTACCTTAATAATATAATCCTCATCGGTTTCCGTTAAAAGATAAATTGATTGTGAAACCTGCCCTTCCAACTCAACAGGATCGTTATAATATCCGGTAAAATTCCTGAATTTATATTGATGCTCGTATTGATCCGGATTAAACATATATTTTTCAACAACTTCCAAATGAACGTAAGGCGGCGGCTGAATTTCTGAATTTGCTGACCAAAAAGTTACACCGTCTAATTTATTTTTATTTTGCTGATCAACATAAACCCAGCCCGAAGGGTATTTCAATCGAACATTCAAAGTTGATTCGCTGTAAATTTGTTTTAGACTTGTTGAATCAAATCCTGATGTTAAAATTGTGCTTTCATTTTCCGTGGTTGAACTTTCATCTTTTTTGATTTCCTTTTCAGGCTCCTGAATTTCATCATCATCCAAAATTTCCTTTTCAGGGATTTCTCTTTTAATTTCTTCCTTTGGTTCATTTTGCGGAGTTTCAATTTTAGCGCCGCGAACCATTGTAATTTCAACGTACTTCCCTTGCGGTAAATTTTTACCGGGAAAAATTTCCAAAAGCAAAATTAAAATTGCAAAAACAATAATATGAATTGCTGCTGAAATTAAAACTCTGCCGGCAAAAATATTTTTTTCTTTTTTTATTTTTTTTGATTCAATATTTTCAGGATCGTTTTTCATTTATAGAAATTTAATTTTACAGATTTTTTATTTTTGATTACAACTTTTCATTTAAACAATTTCAAACTTCTTTTGTTCAAATTATTTTTGAGTGAATGATATTTTTATTTATCTATTTAATTTTAGTAAAATTAATTCAATTTAAATTAAATTTTTTGATTATTTTTCAGTTTGAAAATTTTGAAACGGAATTTTGAAATTTAATGGAGCAAAAATGAAATTCCTTGTTACAGGCGGATCAGGATTTTTAGGAATTAATCTTATAAGATATCTTTTGGAAAGAAATCACGAAGTTGTTTCTTTGGATCTGGTAAAATTTGATTATGCCGATGTAAAAGATAAGATCACCGAAATTCAAGGCGATATAAGAAATCAAAGTGATGTTGAAAAAGCGATGCAAAATATTGATATCGTAATTCACACGGCTGCCGCTTTACCACTTTACACCAAAGAAGAAATTTATTCAACTGATATTGACGGAACTAAAATTCTTTTAGAATCAGCTTTTAAAAATAAAGTTAAAAGATTTATACATGTTTCATCAACTGCGGTTTACGGAATTCCGGATCATCATCCTTTATACGAAAATGATAAATTAGATGGAGTAGGCCCTTACGGAAAAGCGAAAATAAAAGCCGAAGAAGTTTGCCTGGATTATCGCGAAAAAGGAATGTGCGTTCCGATAATCCGTCCGAAATCTTTTATCGGTCCCGAAAGATTGGGAGTCTTCGCATTGTTTTACGATTGGGCAAAAGACGGGCACGGCTTCCCGATGATCGGAAGCGGAAATAACCGCTATCAACTTTTAGATGTTGAAGATCTTTGCGATTCGATTTATGCTTGCGTTGAATTAGATGAAAAAATTGTGAACGATACTTTTAACATAGGCGCAAAAGAATTTACAACGATGAAAGAAGATTACCAGGCGGTTTTGGATTATGCCGGACATGGAAAAAAAATTACGGGCTTACCTGAAAAGCCGATAATTTTAACTTTGAGAATTTTGGAAGCAATGAAACTTTCGCCGCTATACAAATGGGTTTACGAAACCGCATCAAAAGATTCATTTGTTTCAATTGAAAAAGCTGAAAAGGTTTTGGGTTATAAACCAAAATTTTCCAACAAAGATGCATTGATCAGAAATTACAAATGGTATTTGGAAAATCTGGATTCATTCAAAGATCAGTCCGGAGTTTCTCACCGGGTTCCATGGAAACAAGGAATATTGAAATTTGCGAAAATGTTTTTTTAAAGATTCAAAGATGAAAAGATTCAAAGATGAAAAGATTTACTGCAAAGCCGCGAAAACGCATAGAGTAAATTAAAAATAATTAAAATTGATTTTTATTTTTTAGACGAAGTTTCGCAATACAAATTTCAAATTTGATAATTAAAAACTATTCAAAAAAAGAAAGAATAAATATGGTACTGCTTTTAATTGACATACAAAACGATTACTTCCCCGGCGGGAAATTTGAATTGGTTAAAAGTGAAGAAGCATCTTTAAAAGCAAAAGAACTGCTGAATCATTTTCGCAAAAATAATTTGCCTGTAATTTTTATAAAACATGTTTCAACAAAACCTGGTGCAACTTTCTTTTTACCAAATACAAACGGTTCTGAAATTCATAAAAATATTGAACCGCAGAAAAATGAAAAAATAATTGAAAAACATTTTCCAAACAGTTTTAGAGAAACTGAATTATTGGATTATTTAAATTCATTGAATGTAAAAGATTTGGTAATTTGCGGAATGATGACGAACATGTGTGTTGAAGCAACTACAAGAGCTGCTGCGGATTTTGGATTCAATCCTACTGTAATTAAAGATGCATGCGCAACACGCAATTTTGAATTTGACGGAAAAACCTTACAAGCAGAACAGGTTCATAATACTGCATTAAATAATTTAAAATTCGGTTATGCTAAAATTTTATCAGCAGATGAATTTTTGAATTTATCGAAATAAAATTTACGGGAATTTTAATTAAGCAGTTTTTTAAATAAATAATTTAACAGGCATATTTGGAAAAAGTTCTAAAAACAATAAAAGAAATTTATCCGCTTCCGGAAAATTCTGTTGATAAATTAATTTCACTTTTGATACGAAAGGAATTTAAGAAAGGTCATTTGCTTTTTAAAAGTGAATCAATTGAAAACAGTATTTACTTTATTGAAAAAGGAATTGCGCGCGCCTTTCTTTTCAAGGGCGAAAAGGAAGTTACATTCTGGTTCGGCTTTGAAGGTGAAATGATAATGTCATATTACAATTATATTTCAAACAAACCCGGATATGAAAATATTGAACTTCTTGAAGATTCAGTGCTTTATAAATTAAATCATCATGATCTGCAAAATCTTTTTAAGACCGATATTGAATTTGCAAATTGGGGAAGAAAATTAGCCGAAATTGAATTAGTGCGCACGGAAGAGTTTTTTATCTCGCAGCAATTTCAAACCGCATTGGAAAGATACAGATCACTTTTGCAAAGTCATCCGCATATAATTCAAAGAGTTCAACTGGGACACATCGCATCATATTTAGGAGTTACGCAGGTAACTTTAAGCCGCATCAGAGCTGAGATAAAATAAATTTTCAAAAAATATTTTTCAGAAAAGTTCCCGCAATTTTTTAACATTTGTTAAAAATATAAACAGGAAAATAATGTATTTTTGTTTTGTGAGATTTTGATAAACAAAACGGAGATTGCTTCGTCATTTCATTCCTCGCAATGACCTATTACTGTAATGTCATCGCGAACGAAGTGCGTCGATCTGAAAATTCAAAATCAAAAATTCAAATAGGAAAAATATTTGTATTAAAAAAAGTTGCAGGAAAATTTATTTTATATAAATCGCAAATAAACAAGGAGAAGAAAGAATGCCCGAGAAAAAAGATTATTTGAAAGAAGTGATTGAACACATTGATATTAAAAAATACAATGTAGTTCCGATGGTTGATGCAATGAGCAAAATGGCTTTTTCATCGCGTGATTTAAATCGCGCAGCAAGTATTTTGGAAATGATGATCCGTGATAAAGATAACGCTGTAATTCTAACTCTTGCAGGAAGCTTGATTAGTGCTGGTTTGAAAAAAGTTATTCATGATATGATTGAAAATAATATGATCGATGCAATTGTTTCAACAGGTGCTAATATTGTTGATCAGGATTTCTTTGAAGCATTGGGATTCAAACATTACATCGGCACAAAATGGGTTGATGATAATATAATGCGCGATCTTATGATCGATAGAATTTACGATACTTTTATTGATGAAGAAGATCTTAGAGTTTGTGATGAAACAATTGGTGTGATTGCAGATCAATTGGAACCGCGTCCTTATTCTTCTCGTGAATTCATTTATGAAATGGGAAGATATTTGGAAAATAACGGCGGTCCGAAGTGTGACGATTCAATTGTATTTGCAGCGTACAAAAAAAATATTCCAATCTTTGTTCCGGCATTTTCTGATTGCTCGGCAGGATTTGGATTTATTATGCATCAGACAAAAAATCCGGATAAACATTTATCAATTGATTCAGCAAAAGATTTTCTTGAATTGACTCAGATAAAATTAAATTCAAAAGAAACCGGAATTTTTATGATTGGCGGTGGCGTTCCTAAAAACTTTGTTCAGGATATTGTTGTTGCAGCAGATATTTTGAATGAAGAAGCAGCAATGCATAAATACGCAATTCAAATTACTGTTGCAGATGAAAGAGACGGTGCACTTTCTGGATCAACTTTGAAAGAAGCAAGTTCATGGGGTAAAGTTGATATGACTTACGAACAGATGGTTTACTCAGAAGCAACTCTTGCAATGCCTTTAATTGTTGGTTACGCTTTTCATAAAGGCGCACACGAAGGCAGAAAAGCAAGAGAATTCAATAAACTCTACATGAAACAAACTGAATCGGTTGGAAAATAATTTCTTGTTTTTCTTTTAGAGGCGGGATTTTTCTCGCCTCTGTTTATTTTAAATCCAATTTTACGAATTAAAACTCATTCCGATTTTAATCCCCTTTTTTCAAAATTAAATTTTAATTAACCAATTCTTAATTTAATGTTTTTCTTTTTTTATCTGAACTTTTTATCAGCAATTTTGTTTAATCTTTTAAACAATCTCAATTATAAATATGAAATTCCGGTCAAGAATAACAGTATTTATTATTTTTTTCTTTTCTGTTTTTGCTTCTAATTTTGCGCAAAACGGAAACGAAAATTTAAATAGACTTTTCGATTATAAAGGTCTAGAAGCAAAATTTTTATTTTATCGCGAAGGAAATGGAATTAGTGATAACGGCGTAGTTTTATTACTGAAAAATCAAAATGATTTTGATATCGATTATAAATTTGACCTGGTATTTAATGGAACAAAATTCACAAGCGAGAAATCCGTACAGGGAAAACTTTCCGCCGGCGAAATAAAAACCGGAAGCAATAGCGGTCTGTTTTTTCTTCCATTCAGAGACAGCACAAATGTTTTGTATGAAATCGGGGTAAAGAAAATAAGAATTACCAAATATGAATAACTCAATTTCATAATTTCTAAAAAACTTATTGCAAAATTCACAACAATTTTATATTTGAATTTTCCTTTCTTTGAATTTAATTCAATTTATCTTTTCTATAAAAATCGCTTTTATTATATTAACTTAAACTTGAAAAAATATTGAGGCAATTATGGCAAATTTCAATTTAGAAAAAATTCAAAGTATTTTAAAAGAAATGAATTTTGACGGCTGGCTGTTTTTTGATTTTCGCGGCTCAAATGGTTTGGCTCACGAAATTTTAGATATTTCACCAAACGCCCATTTAACAAGAAGATTGTTCTACTTTGTACCTAAAGAAGGCGAACCCGTAAAAATATTAAACGGAATTGAAGCGTTTCATCTTGATCATTTACCCGGTAGAAAATTGGCTTATTCAAGTCATGAAACTTTGAAAAGTTTTTTAGCCGAAGCATTAAAAGATTCAAAAGTGATCGCAATGGAATATTCACCAATGAATTCAATTCCCTATGTTTCAAAAGTTGATGCCGGTACAATTGAATTTATCAGATCATTCGGAGTTGAAATTAAAAGCAGCGGCGATCTTATATCAATGTTTGGCGCACGCTGGACAAGCAAACAATTTGAAGAGAATAAAACTGCCGCAAAATCACTTTACGAAATTGTTCAGCTTGCATTTGATTTTATTAAAGAAAAATTGAACAGCGGTTCAGAAATTACAGAGTACCAAGTTCAGCAATTTATTTTAAATGAATTTAAAAACAGAAATATGGTTACTGATTCTGATCCGATTGTTGCAGTTAATGAAAACAGCGCTAATCCGCATTACGCTCCTACAAAAGATATCTTCAAAAAGATAAATAAAGATGATTTTGTTTTAATTGATCTTTGGGCAAAAATTAATACTGAAAAAGCAGTAATGAGCGATATTACCTGGGTTGGATTTGCAGGCGAAACTGTTCCTGAAAAATATCAAAAAGTTTTTAATGTGGTTGCAAATGCCCGCGATGCCGCTTTTGATCTTGTTAAAGAAAGATTCCAGAACAAACAGGAAGTCCGCGGATACGAAGTTGATCTTGCCGCAAGAAATGTTATTAAAGATGCCGGTTACGGAGATTATTTTATTCACCGCACGGGACATTCAATAACAACCGAAACTCACGGAAGCGGCGCGCACATGGATAATTTTGAGACAAAAGATGAAAGATTAATTTTGCCTTCAACATCTTTTTCAATAGAGCCGGGAATTTATTTAACAGGAGATTTCGGAATAAGAAGCGAGATCGATGTTTATGTTTCTGAATCAGGCGAAGTAATTTGTACAGGCGGAACTCCGCAAAAATCAATCGTTCCGATTTTGAAATAACTTAAAAAATTATTTTTATTTTGTAGAGATGAGATAAATCTCATCTCTACTGTAAATTCATTTTCATGTAAATAATTCTTAAATATCTTTTAAACATTTTTTGTAATAGATTTTTTCTGATATGGAATTCATTGAAATATTTATCTTAATAATTTTAATACTGATTTTGTTTGCGATAATATTGGTCATTTTCAGAAAAGCAGTTTTAAATTATTTCAAAATAAATACAATGATTGAAAAGCAACAGGAGATGATAAATTTACTCGAAAAGATAAATGAAAATCTGAATAGAAAATAAAACAGGAAAATTGGAATTCAATTTTGACCAATAAAATATGAGGTTAAAATGTGGTTGGATGATTTTGAAAAAGCAAAAGAAGAATCTTTGAAATTACGAAAGCCGGTACTTCTTCAATTTGAACTTGATAATTGCGGCGGATGCAAAAAACTTTACGATACTACTTATCAAGATGAAAAAGTAAAATCGGAACTTGAAAACTGGTTTGTTCCTTTGAAACTTGATCTGTTAAAAAATCGTGATGTAAGAAAAATAGTTTCCTCATATTGGACTCCCTCCTTTTATTTTATGGATCACAACGGAAAATCATTTTATAGTTTCAAAGGTTATCTTCCACCTGAAGAATTCAGATTATTAATGAGGATCGGCGCTGCTGAAGCAATGATACCAAAAGGAAAATATGATGATGCGCTAAATATTTTGGAAGATGATTCTGATAATTTATCTTCGGGCTCATTATTCAATGAATTACAGATATTAAAAGGCGAAGTTATTTTTCTTATTCAAAGAGATAATTCCGAATTAAAAAAGATAATGAAAAACATAAAAGAAAAAGATCCGGAAAGCATTCAGGCGAAAATGTATTTTTGGGAAGAGTAAATTTTATAAAAATCTGAAAGGAAATTGCTGCCTCGCCAGGGCTCGAACCTGGAGACTTCTGATCCAGAGTCAGACGTGTTGCCAATTACACCACGAGGCAATTTCAATTATCAAATATACGAAAGTTTGATCTTTTCTTCAAAGCAAAGAATTGATTAAAATTTTTAAATGAATATTTTTAAAAATCAAAATATGCAAAAGATTTTCACTTTGAAAAATTGCTTGCTACTTTACAAAATCTTTGGTAACATTAAAGTGTAAGGTACCTTATAACATGTTCTTAGTCTCTTAACAATTTTTACGAACATTGTAGGAGGAACTGAGTGAGTAATACACAAGGTGAAAAAATATAGCTGCTTTTTATTGCCGGATGAATTTTTTCATTCGGAAAAAGGAGTCATAAAAGTTAATAAAATTTTCCGGAGTTAAGTTTTGCAATCTTATTGCTGCTTTCTCCGGTTTTTGTTTTTAAATTGAAAAATATTTAAGTTTATTCATTATTTTATTTATCGACTAAAATTTTAAAATGAAAAATTCTCTTTTCATTACCCTGTATTTATTATTGATTTCGAATATTGTATTTTCTCAAAACCCTGAATCAAAAGTTAATTATGCTTTAGAAAAAGAGATCGCAAATTTTTCTCAAGCCGGTGACCTCGTAAAAAATCCACTCAATTTTTTCTTTGTTACTGATCTTAAAAAAAATCAAATAATAAAAATTAAAATTAACGGAACCCATGTAAAATCAATAGGCGGATTTGGTAATGGAAATTATTCATTCACCGAGCCGGTTGATATTTTTGAAAGCGCGTTGAATGTTTATGTTTGCGATAGGGACAACGGAAGAATTGTTGTTTACGATAAAGATCTGAATTTTTTGTGGGAGTTCAGTGGAGAAAATTACGGTGAGTATTTCAGATTTCCTATTTCATGTTCGGTTGATGGATTCGGAAATTTATATATTTTGGATGACGAAAATAAAAGGATTTTGAAATTTACTTCGCGCGGTGAATTTCTGCTTGGTTTCGGAGGATTTGATCACAAAGATTTCAATTTGAAAAATCCAAAAAAGATTTTAACAAATGAACAAAATATTTATGTGCTTGATGAAAATCAAATTTTTATTTTTGATCAGTTCGGAAACGGAAAAAGAAAAATATCATTAAAATCTGATTTTGAAAATTTCAGTGTTTCGGGAAATAAAATATTTTTGTGCGGCGGAAAAAAAGTTTCTGTAATTAATCCGGATGAAAACTTTTCCGAAAGTGAAATTGAATTATTTGGTTATGATTTTGAAAGCGGCATTAAACAAACTATTGCTGAAAAAGAAATTTTTTATGTGTTGACAGAAAATGAATTATTGGGGTTTAAAACAGAAAAGGCTGATTAGATCAGCCTTTTATGCAACAGCCTTCACTACTTTATTGCTTTTCAAACAATTAGTACAAACTTTTATTTTTTGCTTTCTTCCATCAACCAAAGCGTTAACTTTTTGCAAGTTAGGCAACCATCTGGTTTTTGTACGATTATGTGCATGGCTGACATTATGACCGGTTATTGGTCTTTTGCCGCAAATTACGCATACTCTTGCCATTCTTAACTCCGTTTTTTTCGAAACTTAAATATAAGCGGATTTTATAACATTATCAACATTTTATTAAGTTTATAAAATTACATTTTTTATTTTAAATATGAAAATCGAAATCAAAATATTTTTTACTTTTTTAATTGGAATTTGGATCGCCGGAATTTTCTATGGATTTTTTGCGGATTCATTCCCTTCTCTTTTGCCTTTCTTCCCTCTTGTAAAAAAAAGTTACTCTTTAGTCTGTCATCAAAACCCGGTCAAAACTTTTGAATTTTTTGATTTTCATTTACTTCTTTGTGCAAGATGTACCGGAATTTATCTTGGTGCTTTTTTTAGTTCGATGCTTTTTTTATTTTTAAAAAGAATTTCGATAAAAAATAGGATTTTGATTTTTGCCGCATTGCCTATGTTTTTTGATATTGCTGCTTATAATCTTAATTTTTATTCATATTCGAAAATATTTGCATTTTTAACCGGTGTTCTTTTAGGTTCGGTCGGATTTTTATATATTTCCGGTGCTCTGATTGAATTATTCGATTTTAAGAAAAAGGAAATTTTTGAATAGAATATTCCCTGCTTTAGTTTGCGGATTTGCAGCCGCCGTATTAAGCGCGGTTCCCATCATAAAAAGTTTTTCATGCTGTTTGATTGTACCTGTTGCAGCATTTCTATCATTATATCTTTATCAAAAGGCAAATAATGATTTCGGAAGAATTGTTCCTGCTAAAGCTCTTTTCTACGGAATGATGACAGGAGTTTTTGCTGCTTTATTCACAACACTTTTCGAATCAATATTTTTATATATTTCAAGAAGTGCTGAACTTTCACTTGCAATTTCCGATGTTCAAAATTTATTTTCTGAATTTAAAGATAATCCGGCTTATGATGAAATGATGGATTCGCTTTATAAAATTGTTGATGAAATTAAAGAAAATGGTTTTTCAGCTACTTATACTTTTTCAATGTTATTTGTTACACTGATTGCTCATGTAATTTTTGGAATTATCGGGGCTTTATTCGGAATGCAATTTTTGAACAGAAAAAATTCTGAACAGGGAAATTTTTAACTATGATATTATCTTTGCTTTTTGCAATACACTTATTTTTTTTAGCCGTAATTTTTACAAAGAAATGGCAGAGCGAATCGCTTTCTTCGGCTTTTATTAATGCTGCTTTAATCATTATTTTGTTTTCTGTCGGCTGGTCAGTAACCGGCATGATCGCAAAAGCAATCATGCCTCAACAAGGTTTAGGTTTATATTTTGACAGGGAAACTTTTTCGCTGTTACTTTTAACAATAGTGGAATATTTCTTTTACAAAAGTTATTACAGTGAAAAAGATACTGCTGTTACTGCAAACGGTACGGAAACACAATGACCGCCGTTTGTTCGGTTTGCTGCTGATTTACCTTTAATGGCTCAAATCTCCATTGTCTTAATGAATTTATTGCAGCCATTTCTAATCTGGAATCCGCTTTTATTAATGGACGGATCGTACCGACTGTTCCATCTGGCAAAATTGTAAATCTCAATTTGACATCAATTGATTTTGAAACTCCTTCGGGATAATCAGGCAAACGGTAACTGTAAATCTTACGCATTCCTTTTCCGCCCCAATCAATATCGTATCCAAAACTACCATTACCCTCACCCATATTTCCGCTGCCATCATTGGAATTATTTGAATTCGGAGTTTCACTTTTTGTTTTTTCAGCTACAGCTTCGGATTTAGGGACTGATTCCTTTTCTTTTTTATTTTCGGCACGTGTTGCAACATTTGCTTCTTCTGTATTTTGAGTTTTAGGAAGTTCAACTTCCTTTACAACTTTTGTTGCAAGTTCGGCTTTTTTTGCTTCTTCAACTTTTGCAGCTTCATTAATTTGACGTACTGCCGCACCTTTTGCGCCCGATGAACTTGCTTTACCGAAAGTGCCGAATCCCACTTCAACGAATTCCGGAGTAGGATACTCAAGAGTAATTTTAATGAGAAAAAAGAGCAAAAGCAAAATTCCGTGCACTGCCGCAGAAATCAGAAAAGATCTGTTTATAGAACTGTTCAATTTCATATTTCGTTGCTCTTCTCGGTTTCGATTGTGAACTTATCTATTCCCGCGCCCTTTGCCGCGTCAATTACTTTAATGACTGCATCAATCTGAACTGTTTTATCCGCTCTGATTATTAAATTACTTTCTTCTGATTCATTTTTCAGAATGCTTAATCTGCCGGGTAAAGATTCAATATCAACTTCTTCAGTACCAAGATAAATATTTCCGCCGGTTGTTAAAGTGACAATGAATTTTGAAGGGGCAACTTGCTCATTAGTTTTTGAGCCGGGTAATTTCACTTTAACTCCCGTTGAAATTACAAACTGCGATGTTAAAAGAAAAAAGATCAAAAGTAACATCACAATATCTGTCAACGAAGAATAACTGAAAATACTCAGCGGCTGATTTACTGTTTTAAATTTCATACTTAATCCTATAGGTCAATTTCAATTTCTTCTTCATCAACGTGAGCGCTTCCGCCCATATTTACTTCTTCAATTACATCCACAACATCGTTTGATATCAACTCCATATCGCCAACAAGTTTATTAATAGCACTCAATAGATAATTGTAAAAAGTAAATGCAATGATACCGACAGCAAGACCAAAAGCAGTCGTTATCAATGCTTCCCAAATACCGCCTGCAAGATCACTGGGATTTGCAGAACCTTGCAAATCCTGAATTCTCATAAAAGCCTGGATCATTCCGGTAACTGTTCCCAAAAATCCCAAAAGCGGAGCCACACCCGAAATTGTAGCAAGTACTGAAAGTCCTTTTTCCAATTTTGAAACTTCTTGTTTTCCTGCGTTATCAATTGCTTCGCGAACTCTTTCATGACCGAGTTTATACTTTCTCAATCCTTTTCTGATAATATTTGCAGTCGGCGATTTTTCAGTCATGCAATACGAAATTGCGCCTTCAACATCTTTCTTTTTAAGCATGCTGCGAATGCGAACCATAAAAGCAGGAACATTCAACTTTGCTTTTTTGATAACTAAAAATCTGTCAATAATAATTGCAACTGCTATAATAGATGCAAGCAAAATCGGCCACATAAGCCAACCGCCGTTCAAGAAGATCGAGAGTAAATTCATATTTTTTTCCTTATACTGATTTTTTCTTTATAACAAATTCTTTTTGATTTTTTCTGAAATTTCAGAAATAAATTTCATATAATATTTTTGGATGAATTATTTTACCTTATTTAATTGTGCCTGCGCCTCCTCTACCGAACCGAAATTACCAATTCTTACTCTGTACCAAGTTCCGTCGTTTCTGTTTACTGAAGTTAAATATGAATCATATCCGCTTGAACGTAATCTTCTAACTTCACCTTCTGCCTTGCTGCGTGATTGCCATGATGAAAGCTGAACAGTATAATTTTTTCCGTCAGAAAAAATATTATCACGCACAAGATCATTTTTATTATCGTTTCTGATCTGAATTTCATTGCTTTGCGCATTTGAACTTTGCGCTTGAACTGCAGCCGGAGTTTCTTTTACCGGCTCAGGAATATTTTCATTCTCAGGTTGAACTTGTGACTGTTGAGTTTGTTCATTCGCATTTTCATAAATTTCGTTTTCAGCCGCAGCAATTTCATCCGTTGAATTTTCATCCTGCGGAATTACCGAAACCGGAATGTCGTAACTTCTTTCGATAATTTGCGGTCCAGGTTTAGCGGCAGAAACTCTGGAATTTTGATAAAAGAAAAAGTAATAAATTCCCGCAGCCGTAAACAGAATAAACGCTGCCAAAACAATTCCGAACCAGGAAGGATATTTTACTTTTTCTTCAACATCTTCAATATCTTCCAAAAACTTGTACTTCTTTTTTGATGAAATTGTTTTAGAAGTTTGCTCCTCTTCACTGTTAATATTTTCATCAATTAAACTTTCTTCTAAAACCGGCTCATCTTCAATTTCATTTTCATTTTCATCAACATCATTAATAGTAATTTGGCCGGGATAAATTTGATCTTCCGTATTTTCATTTTCGACTGATTGAAATTCATCTTGATCTATTTCATCACTGATATTTTCCGATAAATCCTCGCCCGAGATTTCTTCATCCTGAATTTCAGTTTGCATAAAATCACCCGAAATTATTTCATCATTTTGATTTTCATTTTCAAATTCAGAAAGATCAATTTCGGGAAGTTCAATATCAAGATCATCATTTGAGTCAATATTTACGGGAGTTTCATCTTCATCTTTGAAAAGTTCTGATTCATCAATCTCGATAAAATTATCATCATCACTTTCACTTGAAATTTCCTGATTAATTTCATCTAAAGGATTTTCTTTAGTTACAATATCATTTTCATCGGAAATTATTTCATCGCTTTCGATCTCAAGGGGATTTTCTTCAAATGATTTTTCATCAAATGAAATTTCTTCTGTTGCGGAATTTTCAACTTCGCTTTCGTTTAAATTTTCATCTTCAAATTTGGGAGTAAAATCCCACGGAATTTCTTCGTCGTTAATGTTTTCTTCAACTTTAAATTTTTCATCATTTACAAAATCATCCTCAGTAATTTCAAAATCACCGGCAAAACTTTTTTCTTCTTCACTTTTGCCTTGCTGAAAATTAAGACCGAAATTTTCAAGCTTCATCGAATTTTCAAAAAGCTGTTCAATTTTATCTTCAAGATTTTTTTGAAGATTTATATAAGAAGATTGAACAAGCAGTTCTTTTTTCCCTTCTTCTGAAACCGGTATAAGTTGTTTTGCACCGCTTAAATTAAAGGCGGAATTAATTATTTCGGCTTCACTTTTTTTGTGATAATTTATGTAATAAGGAATTACTTCGCCGGTTTCATTAGGATAGAAAAGTAAAAAGTAAGCATCTTTTTCAATATCGGAATCGATTGAAATTATCTTTTTCAATTCACCGGAATTTTTCTGAATGCGAAATATTCCGAGCTCGGGAATTTTTACCGTTTCGTTTTCATTAAGTGTTTCGGTTATCTTTTGAAGAAAAATATCATAAGCTATTTTTACTTCTTTTGCTGATGTTCCCAGCACTTCCGAAAGTTTATTTATCAATGCTTCTTTATTCATTTGCTTTAAATTTTTGAGGTCAAAAATAATATAAAAATATTTTGAAAATCAAAGTCAAAGTTTTTACCAGCGGTAATTCAACCCTATTAAAAGATCCAAAGGTTTTCCGTCATAAATTTTTCCCGCCGAGCCAAGCCAGTAAGGATTTTCGCGATTTAAAATATTTTCAGCTTTTACGTAAACGTTAAAATAACTGTTAATATCGTAATCCAACTTTAAAGAAAGATCAGTAAAATCAGATACTTCCAAAGTGTTCAAACGATCTGCATATCTGCTTGAAAAATATTTTAATCCGGCAATTAATCCAACTCCAAATGGAAATTTATATCCATAAGTAAGATCAGCATTAAAAGATGGAACGTATGGAATTTGATTTTCATCTTCATCTTCTAAACTTCTTAATTCTGCGTTTGCGTAAAAGTTTCCAAAAGGTCCGGGACGGAAAATGAAATTAACGAATGCTGCAACTTCCGTGGCATCAATGGTTTTAAGTTCAAAAGTTCCTGTACGAAGCGAATCGGAAAAATAAGGATGATCTTCATAACTTCCGAATTTTACGCCGCCGTTTATTTCAAAATAAGTTTCGTATTCATATTTAAGAGCGCCGCTCAAATTCATTTTATTTTTCATGAAAACATTTGCGCGGTTACCGGAAAAATATCTGTTGCTATTAAGAATTTCATCAAATGTAAAAAATTGTGCGTTAGGTCTGAACTCCGAATAGAGTGAAAGGAATTTTGAAAAACGCATTGAAAAATTTGCAGCCGGCATGAAAAAACTATTTCCATCTGAAACAGCAGATACCAAGCCAACACCGACTTTCATATCTTTTTGCAATTTGATATTGAACATTCCGAGTACATCAAAATATTGCTGCGATCCGCCGCCGTTAAAAGATTGATTTTCAAAATTTGAATTTCCGCTTAAGCTGTAATTTGAGAACGCAATTTCCGCAAACGATTTAATTTTAAAATTATTTTCCGTAACATCGAGATCTTTTACATAAGTAATTTTATCATTTAGATCAGCTGAAAATTTAAAATATTGATTCATCAAATTTGAAATTCCGAAATTGAAATTTCCGTAATGAACATCGCGTCTTGTTCGCGGATTGGGTGATGCCATAAATCTGTAAGTATCGCGATGATATCCGCCGTTGGCTTCTAATTTTGTTCCGCCTAAAACTTTTGAATTTTCATTTACAAAATAATGTCCGCCGAGTGAAAGTCCGGAGTAATTCAGACTTGCAAAACTTGTATCGGGAATTTCATTTTTGCCCCAGACTTTTCCCTGCAAAACAAAATTACCGAAATTTTCCGCATAGGTAAGTTCACCGAATGGCAAAGTGTGAATTCCAACAGAAACATCAAGTCTTCCATCAAATTCTTTTGAATAATTAAAAAGTGCAATTTCCTTTTTTACCGGATTGGAAAGCTCTGCTATGCCTAATTCTTCAGGAGAATATGCAGGTTTGAAAAATTCTTCTGAAAGAGTCGGTACAAGTTCCGCTTTTGGCTTTTCGGCGGCAGGAATTGTAACTCTTTCAACACCGGTAATTACAAAATCGGGAAGTTCAATACTTTGATCGCGCGTGCCTTCCTGCGCAAAAATTGCAGCCGGCAAAATTGAAATAAAAAATATTCCCAATATAAATTTCATTTTATTCATCATTCTAAATTCCTCAGTTTGGATTGAGCTTCGTTGCCGTATTCATCACCGCGGTGGCGAGTAAATACCAATCGATACATTTCCTTAGCTTTTTCAACATCATTTTTTGCTTCGTAAACTTCGCCTAATTTTAAAAGCGATTTTGTAAGCCATTCATCATAGCCCGAAAAAACAAAGCGCACTCTAACTAATGCCGTAACAGCTTCATCAAGTTTTTTCTGTTCAAAAAGGGAAACACCTAAATAATACTGCGCTTTTGCTCCGATATCATCCGCGCGATTTTCAGCCACTTCACGAAGTAAAGCATCTGCACTTTGATAACTCTGTCTTACAAGTTCAATCAACGCAACTTCCAATTTTGAATTTGCCGCAAAGATAGTTCCATCATAATATTGAATTACAAATGTAAAATCCTGATAAGCTTCCGAAATATCACCTTTGTTAACATTTACCAAAGCTTTTGCATAAAGTATTTCAGGAATTTTTTGAGATTCAGGCGGCAATTTATTAATTGCAGATTGATAAATCTGAATTGCTGAATCGTAATTTTTCAAATCGGAATGTATTTTTCCCATTTCCAGAATTGATGCAATCCCGGCTTCGGAATTTGTATATTTGCTCGAAACAATATTGTAATAAAAAAGCGCTTCATTGGTTTGAGCCAAATTTGATGAACTTTTTCCAATCCAGTAATAAGCATCGCCTGCAAGTTTGCTGTTGGGATATTTATTTACAAATTCCTTGTAACTGTCTTTTGATCTTTCGTAATTTCTCTGGCTGTAATAAAGCTCACCTTTTTTGAAAAGAATTTCATCGGCAAAATTTGAATTAGGGTTGCGAGTTACAAAATTATCAATCACTGCAACTGCCTGATTTATATTATCATTTACGGAATATGCATCGATCATTCCTGAAACAGCTTCATAAACATAGCTGGAAGTCGGGAATTCATTCAGCACTCTTTGATAATTATCAATAGCCAAAGAATAATTTCCGACATTGAAGTAAGAATTTCCGATTGAATTATAAGCAAGCGGAACAATAGCAGAATTCGGATATCTTTCAATTACAGTTTGATAATCTGAAATTGCGCCTGTAAAATTTCCCTTTTGAAAATTTATCCATCCAACTAAATATTGAGATTCCGGAGCATATTTTGAATCAGGATATTTCTGTTGAAGATTCGCAAATTCTTTAATCGCTTCATCAGCATTTCCGGCTCTATAAAGTGCCTGTGAAAACTGATAATGTGCATAATCGCCGCTGAAGTGTGAATTATCAGTCATAAAAATTTCGCGGTAAATTCTGCTTGCATCGTTGTATCTTTTAATGCCGTAATAACTATCTGCAAGTCTTAATTTTGCGTTTGTAACTTTAGCACTGTTTTTATTGTTCTTAATAAATTCATTAAAATGAAAAGCCGCATTAGAAAAATCTTTTGCGTTAAAATAAGCGTACGCTTTTCCGAACGTGTTTTGAAATTGAATAGCTTTATCATTTGATTTTACTTTATCGTAACTTTCAATCGCTTTTCTATAATCTTTTTTTGCGAAGTAGGATTCGGCAAGATAAAAATTTGCTTTATTTTTTTCTTCACCGTTTAAATTTGATTCGGCAAGTTTTAAATTTTGAATTGCAGCATCAAATTGATTCAAAAAATATTTTGCAACTCCCAATCCGAAAAATCCTTTCGCTTTTGAATTTTCAGGGAGCTGTTCAGTTTGAACCGATCTTTCAAAATAATTTTGCGCCTGCACAAAATCTTTCTGATTTAATTTTAATTCACCAAGCAGAATATTTGCTTTTGCTGCGGTAACAATATCTTTTGAATTTGCGGCTTCGACAAGGTAATCTTCAGAAACTTTTTCTTTATTTGTAGAATAATTAGCAGCACCGATTTGAAATTTCGCTTTTGATGCGAGTGAACTTTGCGGATATTTTTCTAAGAATTCATCAAATATTTTATTAGCCTCACTTTCTTTTCCGGCGTATCTTCTGCTTTCGCCGCTTCTGAAAAGCGCATCAATCGCTAAACTGTCTTTTCCGCTGCGCGCAACCTCACTGAAAAGATCGTATGAATCTGAATATCTTCCTCTTTGAAAATTAACCCATGCAAGTGAATATTTAATATCGTTTTTCAAATTTGCGTTTGGATAATTTTGAAGAAGCTCTTTAAATGTTTTTTCGGCATCGTCATATTCTTGAAGTCTGTAATAAGAATTTCCCAAAACATATTTTGCTTCAATTTGATTTTCTTCCGGAAGTTTATTTATAAGCGGATCCGAAAGTTCAAGCACGGCAACATTATAATTTTTCAAATTGAAATAAGTCAATCCGATTCTTATTTGTGCCGAAGGAGCAAGATTGCTGTTTGGATAAAAATCCAATAATTGATTATAATATTTTGCGGCATTTTCGTAATCGCCTTTTTTCTCATAAATATTTGCAAGTGAGTAAATGCTTTCATCAATAAATTTATTTTGTCTTTTTGATGAAATTGCATTTTCGAAAAATCGGATTGCTTCATCGGTTCTGTTTTGTTTTGTGTAAGTTTCACCTACAAAAAACATTGATGACCCATAAAATTCACTTTGAGGATATTTATTTAAAAGCTGTAAAAACGCACCTCTGCTTTTATCAAATTCATTTCTTTGAAAATACAATCCGCCCAGTTTATAAAGCGCATCATCATTAAAATTTGACCATTCGTATTTATCGGTAAAAGATTCAAAGTGCGCAATTGCTCCATCTGTTTCACCGGCGCGTAAAAGACTTTCAGCTGAGTAATATTTTGCGCTTGCGAAAAGATCATCTTCAATTCCATAATTTGAAAAGAATTTTTCAAAAAGCGAATATGCTTCAGAATAATTTCGTTGATTGAAGGCATTCATTGCAGATGAATAAATTTCGGCTCCGCTTTGCGCAAATGAAATATTAGTAAGAAGTACTGCAAAAAGTAGGATTAAGATTTTTTTCATATAATTTTATATCAATAATTTCTGAATTATAATTTCACTAAGATTAATTTTTATTAATCGGGAAAAAGATAATTTATTATTAAACAGCTTATTTTGTTGTTTTTAGATAAGCCGTATTAAACTTTTTATTTAATAAAGAGTTATAAAGGCAAAGATACCAATCAATTAAGAGCATTTCAAATTAAATCGGAGAAAAATCATACAGCCGCAAATTTAAATTTTTTAGAATTATTTACAAGCAAATTTTAGCAGTTTTATTTAAGATTGAATATTATACGCAAATCATTTAAAGATTGTTCCTGTAGAAAAATTTATTTTAAAGTTAATATAAAAAAAATTACATAGTGAAGATTTTGAAATTTAATACATTATATCCGAATAAAATCATTCGTTAAAAGAAAGGAGTTTGAGAAGTTTTAAAAATAAAATAGTGTTACAACAAATTATTTTAAATTAAATATTGATTTTAAACTTAATTTTTTTCAATTTTAAGGGTATTTTAAAAAAAGGAGGTTCTTATGAAAAAAGTGCTTTTTACTCTTTTGACCTTAGTTGCTTTAGTAAGCTTTTCACAAGCACAAGAAAAACAAATGGCAATCAGCGTTGGTCCAATTGTTTCTTTACCGATGGGTGATTTTGGTGATGGCGCTAACACCGGATTTGGTGGAACCGGTAATTTTGAACTTGGTTTTACACCAAATATAGTTGGTGTTGGGACTATTGGTTATATTACTTGGGGAACTGATGTTGATGATGTTAGTTTTTCTTCTGTTCCTGTTTTGGCCGGTATTAAATATTATTTTACTCCAGGACAAGGTTTCTACGGATTAGGACAAGCAGGTTTATCTTTTATGTCAGTAGAAGTTCCTTCTTTTAACTGGTTTACCGGAGAAGTTACAACTGAATCAGTTAGCGAAACTGAATTTACTTTAGTTTTAGGTGCAGGTTATGAATTACCTTTAACCGAAACTTTATTGTTAGATTTAACCGGTGCTTTTAATTTAGTTAGTGATGCAAATCATATTACTTTAAGAGCCGGTGTAAAATTCGGTTTATAATTTTTGATTATGATCAATTATAAAAGCCCTTTGCGAAATCAAAGGGCTTTTTTGTTTTATACAAATTTCCTTTTACTTACTTCCCTTTTAATTTCAAATTGACTATCTCCAAAAACATTCTTGTAAGTTTAATAATTTTACAAATCAAAATCAGCATTCGGAAATTCCTTTACTTTATTAAAAGTGTTCTTAACTTTATTTATATAACTTCTAAATGTTTAGTTAATTTTGCTACTTATGGAGGAAAGATGAGAAAATTATTATTGTTACTTTTTATTTTTATTTTCACTTCTGCAATTTCCAATGCGCAAATTTTGCAGTATGGTGTAGGATTCGGAAAAACTTTTGTTTTAGGTCCGGATTATTATACCGGTAATATTGATACTGCCGGCACAGGTTTGGATTTAAGTTCCAATTATCATTTAGGTGGTAAGATCAAAATGAAATTTACTCCGAACTCTCCTCTTACTTTTGCCGGATTTTTATATTACACTACTTTTGGAGGAAGTGAAGATAATATTGTCATAGGATCAAACACTGCTGTTGATCTTGAAACAAGTTCAAGTCTTTGGACCTTAGGATTAGGCGGCGAATATCATTTTTATCCGGAAGAAACTTCTCCGGTTTCGCCTTATATTAATTTAGTGCTTCAATTTAATTCACAGGGAAATACAAAGTTTGACAGAGTTTCAGGAAATAGAAAAGAATCAATTGAAATTGACGGCAAAACAAGAGTTGGAATGGGTTTAGGCGGAGGAATTGATTTTAAGCTTTTGCCGCAGCTTGTAATTGATACAAATATGGGATTTAATTTTATAAATTTATTCGGGCAGGAAGATGGCGAAGATGGTTTTAATACATTCGCAATTACTATAAATCTTTTATACAGTCCTTACAGATATATAAGAAGATAATTTTTATGTAATTATTTTTGAATTCATATTTTGCAAGCTTAAGTAATTTTCTGATTTAACCGGAGAAATTTAGAAAAATTTTATCAACTGAAAAAATTTTATCAACTGGAATTATTATTTTTCAATTAGATAAAATTTAGCTTTAAAATAAAAAACCTCCTTATTCAGGAGGTTTTTTTTATTTAAGGTTTTCTTACGAGTACAAAGTGCCAAAACTTATCTCATTGTTTCCAATTCATACTCTGCCAATTTTTTATAAGTATTATCTGAAGAAGCTTGTTGAAGATTTTCTTTAGCTTTTTCAGCATCACCTAAATTTTTATAAGCAACGCCGAGATAATAATAAGGTCCGCCTTTAGAAATTGTTTTTCTGTGTTTCAAAGCATTGCTTGCTGCATCAACGGCTTTATTATAATCAGAAGTTTCAACATAAGCTTTTGCAAGTGAAAGATAAGCTGCATCGTAATCAGCATTTTCAACAGCTTTATTCAAAGATGAAATGGCTTTTTGTTGATTTCCGTTATTCAATTCATCAGCGCCTTTTTTAGCATAAGCGCGGGAAATATATTCTTTGGCAGTTTTCTTTAAATTTTCTTTTTTTGTTTTTTCACCGAATTTTTCAAAATTTTCGATTGCTTTATCAATATCACCGGTTGAAAAATAAACACTTCCCAATCCGTTATAAGCAAGATCGAAATCAGGATTAGCTTTTATGCTTGCTTTAAAAGCTTCTTCGGCATCTTTATTTTGATTTGCTTTTTTAAGAGCAATTCCTTTTTGATAATAAATTCTGTAATCTTTTTCAACTGCTAATGCTGCATCGTAACTTTTAATTGCGGCAGTATAATTTCCTGCCTTCATCAACTCATTACCCTTGTTATATGCTTCACCGGCTTTGGGATCCATTGCACTGCCTTCGGCGCTTTCATCACTTTGGGCAAAAACCGAACCTAAAGAAACAGTGAAAAATAAAACGGCGAGTAATAGAATTCTTCTTATGCTCATAGGTGTCTTTCCTTTAATTTATTGAATGAATTTTTTATTCTAAAGCTAAAGGCTATCTAAAAAAGTGCGGAAGACGGGACTTGAACCCGTACGCCAATTAAGGCACTACCCCCTCAAGATAGCGTGTATACCAATTTCACCACTTCCGCAATAAAGCAGAATTAAAAATAACCATATTGATAAAAATAATCAATATTTAAAGCATTTTTAATTTTGCGCTTTTTCTTTGGAGCGGTATTTCATTATAGTATCGCGCAATTCCCTTCTGAAATTTCTTTCGAAAACCATTAGCTTTGCAATTTGATCGTAACTTAAAATATCATTTAACGAATGGTAATAATTTGTTTTTTGCTTATCAATTTTTTCTTCTGTTTCTATCAATGAAGTAACCAGATCTTTATAATTCCCCTTTTCTTCATTAACAAGCATTTTTTGCAGAAGGTTCAATTTTTCATCCCTTTGCGCCCTTAGTTCATTAATCTTATTTCTGTGATCTTTTCTTCTCGAAAAGAATTTTAACATTGTATCTTCATCAAGATCCAAAGTTTCGATCAATTTAACTTTTTCAAGTTCTTCGATCTTTTCATTTGCTCTTGAATGCTTTCCCTCATATCCTCGTTTTTTGGTCTGCGCCTGTAAAGTTCCGCCTATAATGATCATTATACACAAAAAGAAAAAAAATTGTTTCATATTTTTCATGGTTCACCTAAAAAATCTTTTTCAAGCATTTTATTATAAACTTCATCGGCAGCTTTTGAATCTAATACTTCAACAAGCTCGCTTAAATTCAATGAAGCAAGATCTTCTATTTTTTCATTTCCGGAAATTTCATTTTTGTATTCATATTCAAGGATATCGAAATATTCCTGTTCTTTCTCTGCGGCAATTTCTTTTACATCAACTGAAGCAAAATATTCTTTTTCAAAAAGATTTTCGAAAAGATCACGTTTTACCGAATCATCAAAAGAATCTGTAAGCATTTGAATTTCATTGATTTTTCCGGAAGTATCTTTATCATTTACAATAATATTTCTGCCTATCACAAAAAATATTATCAACACCGGAACTGCAAAACCGATCTTCGGAATAATTCCGAATGGTTGTTTTTTGCTTTGCTGTTTTTCCCTCATGCGAGGAATCAAATTTTGAAAATATGTTTCGCTAATTTCGATTTTTGAATTTTCTTTCAATAATTTCAAACTTGATTTTATCTTTGCAAATTCAGATTGCAGCGATTGGGAATTTTGAAGTTCAATTTCAAAATTTCTTTTTTCATCATCGCTCATATTTTCAGCAATGTACTTTAATATTTTTTCGCTGTTATTCATTTTCGTTCATCAATTCCGTTACTTTTTTTAATGCATGAAAATAATTTGCTTTCAATGCGCCGGTGCTTTTTCCTGTTATCTGTGAAATCTCTTCGTAACTTAGTTCTTCAAAATTTCTTAAAATAAAAACTTCTCTTTGTTTTACGGGAAGTTTTTGCAAAACACCGTCAAGTCTTTTTAATTTTTCTTTATCTTCAATATTCTGAACGATATCGTTTTTATAATTATTTTTTGTTTCGGCATCTTCTAAAGAAAAAAATCTTCTTACTCTGTTAGCATTGATTTTATTGATGCTTCTTGTTGCCGTTATTTTATAGATCCAAGTATAAAGCGCTGCGTTGAATTTAAAATCTTTCAATTTTTCATAAATTACCAAAAGAACTTCTTGCGTAACTTCATCGGCATCAAGATGATTACCAATCATTCTACGGGCTTGCCAGTAAATTTTTTCGCGATACTTTACCGCAATTCTATTAAAAGCCTGTTCGCTGCCCGCAATAAATTCCTGTATCAGTTCAAAATCTTTTTCTTCCGGCATTTTAATGTTTAGACAATATTCAAATATAAATGGTTTAAAATCATTATGTGATTTTTTTTCAAATATAATTTTAAACCAAATGATTTTTGTTTTTGTCAAAAGTGTAAATAAAAAAATATAATTCCAAAACCAAGGAGTACAAAATGAAGAAATTATTTTTGTTTTCGGTAGTGATGTTTTTATTTGCCGCAACTTCAATTTTTGCACAGATGAGAAATGACGGCAAACCAAATTTTGAAGGAAGAAAATGGAGCGGATTAAATTTGACTGCAGATCAAAAAAGCAAAATCGAAAAAATTCACGGAGATCACTTTAAATCAGTTTCGGATTTGAAAAGCGAAATTAAAAAATACAGAACCGAAATTAAAGATGAATTGAGTAAAAAAGATCTTGATAAAAATAAGATCAAAAATTTAGCCAATAAAATAATTACTTCGCAAGCAAAATTAAAAGAATCGGCAATTGATAATTGGTTTGCTTCTTATGATGTTTTAGATGATACTCAGAAAGAAAAATTCAAAAATAATTTTCCGCGCTTTATGGATGACAATAAACAAAAACATGACGGAAAAAGAAAACACATGAGAAAAAATTCTGATGGAAAAGGAACAAGAAGTAATCAATCTGTAAATTAATTTTTTTAGATTTGGGAATGCCGTCTTATTCCGGATCCCGATTTAATCGGGACGGAATGACGGCATTTTTATTTTTTAATTTTTCATTTTTAATTAATCTTTACTTTTTCGGATTTGTCGGACGAATATCGACTTCACTCATCAAAGCTGTAACAGGTAATTTGATAATCGTTGCAACAACTTCCGCAATATCTTCCGGCATTAAAATATTTTTTGAATTCATCGGACTTGAATTTCCGCTGCCGAAATTTGTTTCAACACTGCCCGGACAAACCGCAGCAACTCGAACATTATATTCGCGGACTTCCAACATCAATGATTTTGTAAAGCCCATCAATGCGTGCTTTGATGCTGAATACATTGTTCCGCCAACGAAAGAATTTTTTCCCGCAAGCGATGAAATATTAATTATTGATCCGGAATTTCTTTTTATCATTTCAGGCAAAACTGCTTTCGTGAAATTATAAACTCCGAAAAGATTTGTATTTATTTGTGATTTAAATTCTTCCAAAGTTGAATCAATAAATTTTTTGAAAATTCCGAAACCCGCATTATTAATTAAGTGATCAACTTTTCCGAATTTTTCAAAAACTTTTTGAACGGATGAATTTACAAATTCAACATCGTAAACATCGCCTGTGAAATATTCGCATTCAACATTTTTGGATCTGATTTCTTCCTGTAAAATTTGCAGATCTTTTTCCGTACGGCTTGTAATTATTAAATTGTGTCCTTCATCTGCTAGTCTTAATGCAATTCCTTTCCCTATTCCTTTTCCGGCGCCGGTAACAATCGAAACTTCTCTTTCCATTTTACAAATCTCCTCCTATCGGTCTTAAAATAATTTCTTCAGTAACAAATTTATCCTGTAAATATGATGAAACAATCAATCTTGCGATGTCTTCCGGATTCATCATTCTATCGCTATATTTTTCCAAAACTTTATCAGGCCAAATTGCCGTTTTTGTTGCACCCGGAATTATATTGATCACTTTAATATTGTATTTTCTAACTTCTTCTCGCAAAACTTTTGCGTATGCATGCAAGCCCGCTTTTGATGCGGAATACGCGGAAGAATTTGTAAGCACTTTATCAACGGTTACAGAAATAATATTAATAATTGTTCCGCGCTTTCTTTCAATCATTTGCGGCAGAACCGCCTTAATACAGTTGATTGAGCCGATAAGATTTGTGTTGATGATATCTTTAATTTCTTTTAAAGAATTCTCTTCGGCTTTTTTAAAAGATGAAATTCCCGCATTGTTTACAAGGCAATCAATTGAATGATTTTCGGAAATTTTATTTACAATTTGATTTACATTTGTTGTTGAGCCAACATTGCAGGGATAAACTTCAACGCTTAAATTTTCGTCATTTAATTCTCTGTTAATAAGTTCAATAATTGAATGCCGGCGCGATGATGCAAAAACTTTACACCCGATTCTTGCAAATTCTTTTGCAGTTTCTTTTCCAATTCCCGAACTTGCACCGGTAATCCAAATTCCGCAGTCTTTTAATTCCATATTACTTTTTTCTTTTGTTTTATGAAAATATATTTCTTATCATATCGAAAAAACGAAGTGGCTGAGATATCTTTTAATTAAAAAATAAGATTTCTCATCCGCCTAATGCGGATTCGAAATGACATTATTTCTTATTTCACTTAATTATTTATTTTTCCAATCCCTTTAAAAATAAAAGTTCCGCATTAAAACGGAACTAAAATTTAATAAATTCGAAAATCTTATTTCAAATCTTTATATCTTTTCATCTTTGAATCTTTTAATCAATTCAGTACAATTTGTTCGAAATTAGATTTAAAAATTCTGAACGAGTGCGTGCATCTTTTTTGAACAAACCGTGCATTGCGCTTGCGGTTGCAACAGAATTTTGCTTTTCAACTCCGCGCATCATCATGCACATGTGACGCGCTTCTGTAACAACACCAACACCTTTCGGCTGTAAATATTTATCAATTGTATCAGCAATTTCCTGCGTCATTCTTTCCTGAACTTGAAGTCTGCGCGCAAATACTTCAACAATGCGGGGCATTTTGCTTAACCCTACAATTTTTCCATCGGGAATGTATGCAATGTGTACTTTTCCGAAAAACGGCAGCATATGATGTTCGCACATACTGAAAAAATCAATATCTTTAACAACCACCATTTCATCGTAGCGTTCGTTAAAAATTGCGCCGTTCAAAACCTGCTCAATATTTTTTCTGTAACCGGCTGTTAAAAATTCATACGCCTTCGCAACTCTGTTGGGAGTTCTTACCAAACCTTCGCGATTCGGATCCTCGCCGATTTCCTCGATAAGCATTTTAACTTGTGCTTCAATAACATCAAGATTGATCTGTTTATTATCCTTTGTATTCAACATAATTGTTTTCCGTTTCAAATAATTTTACCGAATATAATTTTCCGCTTGGAATTTTATTTTCCAATTGCTCCCAAATTGCAACGGCTAAATTTTCCGTTGTGGGAATTTTATCTTTCATAAATTCAACTTCAAAATTAAGATGTTTATGATCAACTTTCGAAATTACATTTTCCCTGATAATATTTTTTAAAATTTTCAGATCAAGCACATAACCGGTTTCGGGATTTATTTCACCGGCAACAATTACTTCCAAAATATAATTATGCCCGTGACCGTAATAATTATTGCACTTGTCGTAAATTTCATTATTTTTTTCATCAGAAAAACTTTTATTGTATAACCTGTGCGATGCCGAAAAAGTTTCTCTTCTGGTTACATAAACCATTCTAATTTCGTCCTTAAATTTATGAATTATTATTCAAAAAAGAATAAATTTCTTCAATGTGTCCATCAACTTTTACTTTCGGATAAATTTTTTGAATCGTTCCGTTTTCATCAATTACAAAAGTTGTGCGTTCAATTCCCATATATTTTTTGCCGTAATTATTTTTCTCTTTCCAAACACCGTACTTTTGCACAACTTCTTTTTCGGTATCGCTTAAAAGCGTGAAAGGAATTTGATATTTGCTTATAAATTTTTGATGTGATTCTTCCGGATCCGCGCTAACGCCTAAAATTACAGCATCAAGATCATTAAACTTTGCGTATGAATCTCTAAATCCGCACGCCTGTTTTGTGCATCCGGGAGTATCATCTTTCGGATAAAAATAAAGAATTACTTTTTTTCCTTTGAAATAATCCAACGAAAAAGAATTTCCGTTTGCATCATTCAAATTGAAATCCGGTGCTTTATCGCCTTCTTTTAACATTTTTATTTTCCTGAATTTTTCGAATTGTAAATTTGATTTGAAATTATTTTACACACTTTTTTAGAAAATTCCAATTTTAGGAAAGAAATTTATTTTGAAAATATAATTTGTACCAAAATACTTTATCATAATATGATAATAATAATGTCAGATTCCGGACAAGCCGGAATGACATTATTATTTTGTCCGGAATCTGACATTATTTTCAAACTTTCAACTGAATATCGAAAACTGATAACTTCAAAAAATTTATCCGGAAATTTTTCTTCCGATCTTTACAGTTACCTGAAATTCGATTGTTCCGTCATCTTTTACTCTTCCTCTTTCTTCAATAACATTAAACCACGCAACTTGTCTTTCAGCATTCGCTTCTTTTACAACATTTTTAATTGCTTCTGTTACGCCTTCGGTTGAAATTCCTACACGCTCAATAATTTCGAAAGTTTTCGACATAATTTTTCCTTTGATTTTTGTTTTACTGTTTTGATGAATTTTTTAATAAAGATAAAAATTTCTTTCAAAATTAAAATACTTTGGTCTGTAAAATTTTTTTTGGAATTCTTAAAAAATAATTTGACATCATTGTCTTTTTAATTTATCTTTATTTGGATTAAATCTAAATAGTGAGAAAAAATATGAAAGGAATGTTTTTACTTTTTACGGCACTTATAAATTTCATTTTAATAAATGATGTTTTTTCAAATCAATATTTGAAAATTGTGAATTCCGAGATTGATAAATCCACAGTGAAAAAAGATTCAATTCTAAACGGATTTTTTAATCAATCGGAAAATTTTCATCAAAGTTCTAATTTGGATCAGATGAATTTTTACGAACTTGATTTTACTTACATTGGGGATCTGTTTTCAACAAGATTCAACAATAGAAATAATATTAATTACTTAGATAATATTTCACTTGGAATTTCCGCTGATCTTGAAAAATCGTTTAAATGGAAAGGCGCAAGTTTTTACATCAGTGTTTTGAGCAATAACGGCAGCGATCCAAACGATTTCGCAGGTTCTGCACACGGAACAAGCAACATTGCGGCAAGCAACACAATCAAATTATATCAAACATATTTAGAGCAAAATTTTGAAAACGGAATTTCATTGCTTTTAGGATTGTACGATTTGAATTCCGAATTCGATACACGCGAAACTTCTTCCCTTTTCTTAAATCCTTCTCACGGAATCGGGCTTGATTTTGCGCAGACCGGACAAAACGGACCTTCAATTTTTCCTAATGTTTCGCTTGCGCTCAGAGCAAAATACAAAGGCGAAAATCCTTTTTATTTTTTAGCCGGAATTTTTGATGCGGTTCCCGGCGACCCGAAAAATCCTGATAAAACAAAAATTTATTTAAGTAAAGATGAAGGAATTTTATTCAGTGCGGAAATCGGTGCACTTAATAAAAATGATGAACAAATCGGTTCAAAATTCGGTTTGGGAACTTGGATCTACTCAAATAAATTTAATGATCTTTTAGAAACAGATTTTGAAGGAAATCCTTTAAAACAAAAGTATAATTCCGGAATTTACGGATTTTTTGAAAAAAGATTTTTTAATGATTTTTCATTTTTCGGAAGATTGGGATTTGCAAATTCAAATGTAAATGCGGTAAAAAATTATTTTGCGGCGGGAGCTGTTTATCAAAATCTTTTTGCTGAA
>CBDUBH010000031.1:0-35533 GCA_965365345.1 uncultured Melioribacteraceae bacterium | reverse complement strand
CTAGGACGCCGCCCTCTCACGGCGGTAACAGGGGTTCAAATCCCCTTGGGGTCACCAAAAAAATCCCGGAGAATTTTCTTCGGGATTTTCTATTTTAAATATTCCGGAAAAATTTGAAATGATTTACTTTCGCTGAAAAAAATGATTTGCGGATTTTGATATTTCTAATATTAATATTCCAAAATCCGGATTGTAAATTTGAATAAATTATTCTGAATGAAATATTTTTTCATATTATAAAAGAAATTTAGAAAAAAATAAAAAGAATTTAATTAAGTTTGAAAATGTTTCTTGCATAAAATTAAAAAAATTGCTAAATATACATTCTGAATTTGAAATTGTTCTTAAAAAAACTGAGTTGAGAAGAATCAAATATAAATAATGCCGCTGGCAGAATTTATTGACTTTCTTGCAAATAAACGAATAAAAGTTTATATTTGTTTTTCTGAAATTTTTAAGCCGGGGTGGCGGAATAGGTAGACGCACAGGACTTAAAATCCTGTGGGTGTTTACACCCGTGCCGGTTCGAGTCCGGCCCTCGGTACTTAAAATAAAGCAAGAACCCGGGTTCTTAGCTCAGTTGGTTAGAGCGTCTGCTTGACGTGCAGAAGGTCAGAGGTTCGACTCCTCTAGAACCCACAACAAAATCCGGAGTTTACTCCGTTTTTTTTTAAATATTTAAGAGCCATGGACAAAATTAAAATTACATTTCCTGACGGAAATTCAAAAGAATTTCAAAAAGGCGTATCTCCTTTGCAAATTGCCGAATCTATTTCGAAAAAACTTGCTGAGGAAATTCTTGTTGCCGAAGTTAACGGTAAGATCAGAGATCTTTCATATCAAATTAATGAAGACTCTACTGTTAAATTATTGAAATTCGATGATGAAAAAGGTCGCGAAGCTTTTTGGCATTCTACATCTCACCTTATGGCTCACGCCGTTCAATCAATTTATCCAGAAGCAAAATTCGGCGTCGGTCCGGCCATTGAAAATGGATTTTATTACGACATTGATATCAATTCGCAACTTTCTGAAGAAGATCTTAGAAAGATCGAGAATAAAATGAGCGAAATTGCTAACCAAGATAATCCTTTCGTTCGCGAAGAATTGCCTAAAGCAGAAGCTTTAAAAATTTACGAATCAAAAGGTGATCAATATAAAGTTGAGATCTTAAGCGATTTAGATGACAGCAAAGATATTATAAGTATTTATAAAGAAGGTGAATTTACTGATCTTTGTACCGGTCCGCATCTTCCTTCAGCCGGAAAAATAAAGTTTGTGAAACTTTTGAGCGTTTCCGGATCTTACTGGCGCGGCGATGAAAACAGACAGCAATTACAAAGAATTTACGGAATTTCTTTTCCGAAAAAGAAAATGCTTGATGATTATTTAACTATGCTTGAAGAAGCAAAAAAACGTGATCACAGGAAATTAGGAAAAGAATTAGAATTGTTTTTTATTTCTCCTAAAATCGGTTCAGGTTTGCCGGTTTGGCTGCCAAAAGGAACAATTTTAAGAGAAACTTTGGAAAGATTTTTACGCGATGAACAAGTAAAACGCGGATACAGTCCCGTTATTACTCCGCATATCGGGAATATAAATCTTTATAAAACCAGCGGACATTATCCTTATTATAAGGATAGTCAATTCCCAACCATTACTTTTGGTGAGAGGGAAGAAGAATATTTGCTTAAACCGATGAACTGTCCTCATCATTTTCAAATATTTGATTCAAAACCGAGAAGTTACAGGGATTTACCGATACGTTATGCTGAATTTGGAACAGTTTACAGATATGAACAGTCAGGCGAATTGAACGGATTGACACGCGTAAGATGCTTTTCAGTTGATGATTCGCACATGTTCGTTCGTCAAGATCAATTAAAAGAAGAATTATGTAATGTAATTGATTTGATCCAATATGTTTTCCAAACAATGGGATTCAAAGATTTTACAACTCAACTTTCATTCAGAGATGAAAACGAAGATAAATACGGCGGCGATATTTCACTTTGGGAAAAAGCTCAAAAAGAAATTAAAGAAGCAGCCGATTTAATGAATTTGAATTATACTGTTGCCGAAGGTGAGGCTGCTTTTTACGGACCGAAAATTGATTTTATGGTTAAAGATGCTTTAGGAAGAAAATGGCAGTTGGGAACAGTTCAAATTGATTATGTAATGCCGGAAAGATTTAATCTTGAGTATGTTGGAAGTGATGGACAGAAACACAGACCGGTAGTAATTCACAGAGCACCATTCGGATCTTTGGAAAGATTTATTGGAGTTTTGATTGAACATTTTGCCGGAGCTTTCCCGTTGTGGCTTTCTCCTGATCAGATTGTTGTAATTCCGATTTCGCAAAATTTCTCGGAATATGGCGAAAAAGTTGCAAATGAACTTAAAAAAGCCGATATTAGAGTTGAATTCGACAACAGAAACGAAAAAGTTGGTTATAAAATTAGAGAATGGGAAACTAAAAAAGTCCCTTATATGGTTATTGTTGGTGAAAAAGAAGTGCAATCCGGAAATATTTCGGTAAGAAAGCACAAAAAAGGTGATTTAGGAAGCGTAAGTTTGGATGAATTTAAAGAAAAGATTTTACAAGAGATAAGAAATAAAGTAATCAGTCAATAAAAAAGAGGTAACCATTAACATTCAAAAAAGCAAACATCGCGTAAACGAAGAAATTAAAGTCCCGAAAGTTAGAGTTATTGATGCTGATGGCGGTCAAGTTGGAATTATTTCAATAGCCGAAGCGTTAAGACTTGCAGAATCAAAAAAAATGGACTTAGTAGAAATAGCACCGCAGGCAGATCCACCGGTGTGCAAAGTGATTGATTACGGAAAGTTTGTTTATGAACTTCAGAAGAAAGAAAAAACTCAGAAGAAGAATCAGCAGGTAACGGTATTAAAAGAAATCAGATTACATCCAAATACCGATACTCATGATATTGAATTTAAATCAAGACATGTAAGAAATTTTATTGAAGAAGGCAACAAAGTTAAAGTATCGGTAATTTTCAAAGGAAGAGAATTAGCTTACACTGAACATGGAGCCAATCTTTTAAATAATTTTATAGAAAAACTTGAAGATATTGCCAAGCCTGAAGCTGAACCAAAATTCGAAGGCAAAGCAATGAATGTGATTTTAGTCCCGATAAAAACAAAATCTAAAAAAAATAAGTAGTGAGTGAGTGCTATGCCAAAGATGAAAAGTAATCGCGGTGCTTGCAAAACGTTCAAAGCGACAGCGAATGGAAAATTTAAAAGAAGTAAAGCTTATAAAAGTCATATTCTTACTTCTAAATCTAGAAAAAGAAAACGCGGGTTAAGACAGCTGACATTAGTATCTAAAGCTGATGAAAAACGTGTTAAAATAATGATACAATAAAGTTAAGTAAGGAACTTAAAACATGCCACGTTCAAAAAACAAAGTTGCATCACATAGAAGAAGGAAAAAAATTCTCTCTATGGCAAAAGGCTATTGGGGATTACGCAAAAATGTGTACACAATAGCAAAAAATCATGTGGAAAAAGGCTTAATGCACGCCTATAAACACAGAAGACTCAAAAAAAGAGAGTTTAGAAGATTATGGATCGTAAGAATTAATGCCGCAGCAAGATTAAACGGCACAACATATTCAAAATTGATCCATGCATTGGATGTTAAAGGAATAAATATAAACAGAAAAGTACTTGCAAGTTTAGCTGTTGAAAATCCGGCAGCTTTTACTGAAATTGTAAAAGTTTGTTTTAGCTAGTATTTTTATACCCTCTTTAATTTTTTTATATTTGTATTTATTAATATAAAAAGTTAAGAGGGTTTTTTTTATCATTTTTAATTACCGGAATTAAGATGATCGAATCATTACAAACAATTCAAAATAAATTTCAAGAAGAAATTGCTGCGGTTAAAGATCAAAAATCTCTGGAAGATATCAGAGTAAAGTATTTAAGCCGTAAAGGAATTTTAGCAGAACTTTTTGAAAATCTCAAAAATGCTTCAAAAGAAGAAAAACCTCTTTTGGGCAAATCTTTAAATGAACTTAAGAAAAATCTTGAATCTCAATTTGATCTTTTAAAAGATAAAATTGAAAAAGATTCTAAAGAAATAAGCTCAAAAATTGATCTTACACTTCCCGGCAGAAAAATCGAAACCGGAAGCAAACATATTTTAATTCAAACGTTGGATGAAATAAAATCAATCTTTAAAGGATTGGGATTTTCAATTTCCGAAGGTCCTGAATTAGAATCGGATTACAATAATTTCGAAGCGTTAAATTTTCCGGCTGATCATCCAGCCCGCGAAATGCAGGATACGTTTTTCATAAATGAAGAATTTTTACTTAGAACCCACACTTCGCCGGTTCAAATCCGTACAATGCTAAAAGAAAAACCGCCGGTTCGTACAATAATGCCCGGAAAAGTTTACAGAAACGAAGCTATAAGTTCAAGAAGTTTCAATCAATTTCATCAGGTTGAAGGATTGTATGTTGATACCGATGTAACTTTCGCCGAACTTAAAGGAACACTCGTTTCATTTGCTAATCAGTTTTACGGAAAAGGATTGAAGTACAGATTCAGACCGAGCTTTTTCCCATTTACCGAACCGAGCGCCGAAATGGATATTACCTGCTTTTTATGTAAAGGTGAAGGTTGCAGAGTTTGCAAACAATCCGGCTGGCTCGAAATTTTAGGTTGCGGGATGGTTGATCCGAATGTTTTTAAATCAGTTGGTTATGATCCTGAAAAATATACTGGCTACGCATTTGGAATGGGAATAGAAAGAATTGCAATGTTGAAATACGGCATTAATGATATACGAATTTATTTCGAAAATGATCTTCGCTTTTTGAAACAATTTTAATATTTCGGAGTTTTAAAATTGAAAATTTCACTTAACCTGTTAAAAGAATATATTGATCTGAACGGAATTCCGGCAGAAGAAATTGCTGAAAAACTTACCGTTTCAGGTTTGGAAATTGAAGAAGTTGATAACAAAGCCGAAACTTACAAGAATTTTGTAGTAGGATTTGTAAAAGAACATAAAAAACATCCGAATGCAGATAAACTTTCGGTTTGCACGGTTTCTACAGATACGGACGAATTTAACGCTGTTTGCGGAGCGCCAAATGTTGCAAAAGGACAAAAAATCGCTTTCGCAAAAATCGGCGCAATAATTCCCGAAGGCGGATTCAAAATTTCTAAAACCAAAATCCGCGGTGAAGTTTCAGAAGGAATGATCTGTTCGGAAAAAGAATTGGGTTTAAGTCAGGATCATTCAGGAATTTTGGTGCTTGATGAAAATTTGGAAACCGGAAAACCTTTGGCTGATGTTTTAGGATTAAACGATGTGATTTTTGAAGTTTCAATCACTCCAAACCGTCCCGATGCTTTAAGTCATATTGGAGTTGCGCGCGATCTAGCCGCAATTTATAATAAATTACTTAAAATTCCCCAAATAAAAATTAGCGAAGAACAAGAAACTATTGAAGATTTTGCTTCAGTTGAAATTCAGAATAAAAATGCCTGCCCTCGATATACTGCAAGGGTTATTACAAATGTTGAAGTAAAAGATTCACCGGAATGGCTAAAATCAAAACTCCGTGCAATTGGTTTGCGACCAATAAATAACATAGTTGATATAACAAATTTTGTGCTTCACGAAATTGGCCAGCCCCTTCATGCATTTGATCTTGATAAACTTTCAGGAAATAAAATTATTGTTAAAAATGCAAAAGAAGGCGAACTGTTTGTTACTTTGGATTCTAAAAAAAGAGAATTAAAAGCGAATGATCTGATGATTTGCGATGCTGAAAAACCTGTAGCAATTGCTGGAATAATGGGTGGCGAAAATTCCGAAGTGAGTTATGAAACTAAAAATATTCTTCTTGAAAGCGCATATTTTAATCCGACTTTCATTAGAAAAACAGCAAAAAGATTAGTGCTTTCTACAGATGCTTCATACAGATTTGAAAGAGGAACAGATCCGAACATCACAGTTTGGGCAGCTGACCGTGCCGCGCGATTAATTGCAGAACTTGCAAACGGCAAGATCATTAAAAATACAATTGATGTTTATGATAATAAAATTGAACCGATAGAAGTTGAAATTAGATTTTCAAGAATATCAAAAATATTAGGATATGAAATTCCTGATGAAAATGTGAAGAATATTCTTCAAAAATTAGGAATGAAAATTATTGAAGAAAATTCCGAGTCCCTAAAAGTTGAAGTCCCGACTTTCCGTCCGGATATTGAAAGAGAAATTGATTTGATAGAAGAAGTTGCCAGAATTTACGGTTACGATAAAATTCCAACCGTGGAAAGAATTGCAGTAACTTTAAATGAAAAAAATGATGAATCTGAATTTGTAAATAATGTAAGAAATATTTTAACATCACTTGGATTTTACGAAACAGTTTCAACATCATTACAGCCGAAAGAAATTGCTTCAATTACGGGAAATGAAATTGAAGTTTTGAATCCGCAAAATCTTGAAATGGCAGCGCTCAGAACTTCACTTTTGCCCGGAGCATTGCAATCAATTTTGAAAAATATAAATGTCGGCGAAAAAAATCTTAAACTTTTTGAAATTGGACACGTATTCAATAAAAAATCATCTGACATAAAATCATTTGAAGATTTTACAGAAAAAGAAAATTTAATTTTGACAGTTACAGGAAAATCAGGCCAAAATTTTTGGTACGAAAAAGAAAGACAGATTGATTTTTACGATTTAAAAGGTGCCGTTAACACTTTTCTTGAAAAAATACAACTTGATAATAAATTAAATGATTCATATAATGGAATTCAAAATAAATTATATGATTACACTTTTGAAAAAACTTTCGATAATAAAATCATAGGTTTCGGAGGAGCACTTAGCAAAACTTTTCTGAAAAAATTTGATATTGATCAGGAAGTTTTTGTATTTGAATTTGATCTTGATGAGTTAAAGAAGGTAAAAACAGGTAATAAATATTTTAATGAACTTTTAAAATTCCCGAAAGTTGTTCGCGATTGTGCATTTATTGTTCAAAAAGATGTAAATGCAGAAGAAATTATTGAAGCATTATATAAATCTGGCACCAAGCTATTGAAAAATATAAAAGTTTTTGATTTATTTGAAAGTACAAGTCTGGGCGCGAACAAAAAAAGTTTAGCTTTCTCGTTAGAATATTTTGATAAAGAAAGAACATTGACAGACGACGAAGTAGAAAAAGCTTTTAATAATTCAATAAAAAATGTTGTAAGTACACTAAATGCTGAATTAAGAGGTGCATGATATTGTTCGAAAATTCCAAATACGAAAAAATTATTGATGAACTTGATTATATTGAAAGCAGGTTTGTCAATTATTTAAAAAAAGCAGGAGAATTTGCACCTAAAGTTGAATCATTGGAAGGCTCGAATAAAGTTTTGATTTTAGAAAATTCAAACTTAAAAATTAAAGTTTTGGAACTAGAAAGCAAAATTGAAGGTTTGAATAATGAGATAGAAAAATTTCGTAATGCCAGAAATTTGATAAAGACGGAAGATAAAGAAGGTATTAAAGATCAAATTGACGAAATTATAAGCAAAATTGACGAATATTTAAGTTCTTAATTATTTTGTTTGTAAGGTGGAAAAGATATAAAAATGGATCACAAAAAGAAGCTGAAATTAAAAATTTTTGAAAACGAATATTCTTTATTGGTAGAAAACGAAGAGATTGCCGGTGAATTGGCCAGGTATGTAACAAAGGTAATGGAAGATACAAGAAATGCATTGCCGGATCAGCCGGTACAAACCATAGCGGTAATCGCTTCGATGAACATTGCGTATGAATTATTTTTAGAGAAAAATAAATTTCAGGAATTTAATAAAATAGCTACTGACAAGCTCAACAAACTAAAGCTTCTTTTGAACGAATCCAATGTATCAGTCCCATCTTAATATTTTAGAGTTTTAACCGCGCTGCCGGTTTTGTTAAAGAAGAACTAACTCTTAAACAATAGGGTTATTGACTCACGGCGTCTATTGCAGGCCTCAATCGCTCTTCGGGGCGGTCTCCGTCAAAAGCGGGGCAGTGGAATCAAAAAGCGTACGGGCAATTTCCCGCACTTTCATTAACGGGTTCTTCTCGTTAATGGAGCCGGTAGTGACGGTTGAATTAATTAAACATATTAGAAATATCCTACTTGTGGAGGAAGATAAATGGATCAGACAGGGATACTTCTTACCGTTGCCATCGTTGTTCTAATTTCGATCGTAATGTTTTACTTGGGCTGGTATGTAAATTCCAAAGCCGGAAAAAACAGTAAAACAGCGGCTGAAATAAGAGCAAAGCAAATTATTGCCGATGCCGAGAAAGAAGCAAATAATACTAAAAGAGAAAAGCTGTTAGAAGTTAAAGATGAATGGTTTAAAAAGAAACAAGAATTTGAAGCAGATGTAAATCAAAAGAAACAGAAGATTCAGAATCATGAAAAGCAACTCGCAGCACGCGAAGAAAATGCCGAGAAAAAATTTGAGTTAGTAAATAAAAAAGAAAAAGAACTCAGAACTCTCGAAAAAGAGGTCAGCTTAGCCAAAGAAACTATTGATACTAAAAACGCTGAATTGAACAAACTTATCGAAGAACAAAATTTGCGTCTTGAAAGAACCGCCGGATTAACCGCTGAAGATGCAAAAAAAATGCTTATGGAAAATATGCTAAGTCAGGCAAAATCCGATGCAGTTCAAATGATTAAGGAAGTTCGCGATACAGCAAAATCCGAAGCAAAAAAAGAAGCACAACGAATTGTAATCCAAGCAATTCAAAGAACCGCAGTAGATCATTCTGTTGAAACAACTGTTTCTGTAGTTCAAATTCAGAATGAAGAAATGAAAGGCAGAATTATTGGTCGTGAAGGCAGAAACATCCGCGCATTTGAAGCCGCAACCGGTGTTGATGTAATTGTTGATGATACTCCCGAAGCAGTAATCCTTTCAGCTTTTGATCAATTCCGCAGAGAAGTTGCCAGAATTGCATTGGAAAGATTAATTTCTGACGGAAGAATTCATCCTGCAAGAATTGAAGAAGTTGTTACAAAAGTCCGTGAAGAACTTGAAGAAGAAATTTTAAAAGAAGGCGAAAACACTTTAATCCAATTAGGATTACACAACGCTCATACCGAAATTGTAAAACATATCGGGAAAATGAAATACCGTTCCAGTTACGGACAAAATCTGCTTCAACATAGTATTGAAGTTGCTTATCTTTGCGGAATTATGGCGGTTGAATTAGGATTAGATCCAAACCTAGCAAAACGTGCCGGATTGATGCACGATATCGGAAAAACAATTGACAGAAGCGTTGAAGGTCCACATGCATTACTTGGTTATGAATTAGCGAAAAAATATAAAGAACATCATATTATAGTTAATGCGATCGGAAGTCATCACGAAGATATTGAAATGGAACATCCGATTGCGGCAATTGTTCAGGCAGCCGATGCAATAAGCGGAGCAAGACCCGGAGCAAGAAGAGAACCGCTCGAAAGTTATGTAAAAAGATTGGAAAATCTTGAAAATCTTGCAAAATCATTTGAAGGCGTTGCAAAAACTTACGCAATTCAAGCTGGAAGAGAAGTCAGAGTTGTAGTTGAACCTGATAGAGTTGATGATCTTTTAGCGGATAAACTTTCAATTGATATCGCTCAAAAAATTCAAGAAGAAATGGAATATCCCGGACAAATCAAAATTATGGTTATCAGGGAAGTTAGAAAAATAAATTACGCAAGATAAATTATTTTGTAATTACCATATAATTTTTTATAATGCCGCAATAAAAAGCGGCATTTTTATTTTAAATCCGGAAGCAAAGAATGAAAAAGATCAAAGTAGCAATAACAGGCGGAATCGGGTCAGGGAAAAGTGAATTTTCGAAAATCTTAATTGAAAAAGGTCTAACCGTATTAAATGCAGATAAAATTGCAAAAAATATTTTATTTACAGATGAACAAGTAAAATCAAAAGTGATAAAAATTTTCGGGAATGAATCTTACAACGAAGAAGGTGTAAATACAAAATATCTGGCGCAAAAAGTTTTTACCGACGAGGAACAAATAAAAAAATTAAATTCGATCGTTCATCCGGTTACAATAAAAAAAATTGATGAAATGATGAACGAAATCTTGAAAGAAAAAAATATTGTTTTTGTTGAGGCCGCTCTAATTTACGAAGCCGAAATGGAAGAACTTTTTGATTATGTGATTTTAATTACGGCAGAAGAAAGAATAAGAATTGATCGCGTAATAGAAAGAGATAAAGTTGATGAAGAAGAAGTTTTAGACAGAATGCAAAATCAAATTACTGAAACTGAGAAAAGAAAATATGCTGATTTTGTAATTGATAATGATAAAGAGCTTAATGATTTAAGAATAAAAACTGAAACATTGATCACGATTTTGAAATCCATCAGTGGAACAAATTGAAAACCGCGGCTTATCAAGGAGAACCCGGAGCATACAGTGAATTTGCTTCAGTTAAATTTTTTGAGGAAATAAATTCAAAATCAAGTGCGAAAAATTCAAAATACAAACTTTTACCTTCGCGCAGTTTTGAAGATGTTTTTGAAAATGTTAAAACCGGAGAAGCAGGTTTTGGTGTTTTACCGATTGAAAATTCTTTATATGGAAGTATTTTTGAAACTTATGATCTTTTATTAAAATATGATTTCAAAATAATTCATGAAATTTATCTTCAAATAAATCACTATCTACTTGCAAATAAAAAGTCGAAATTTGAAAAAATAACAAAAATATTTTCACATCCGCAGGCGCTCGGACAATGCTCAAATTTCTTAAATCTATTAAAGGGAATTCAAATTATTCCGGATTATGATACTGCAGGAGCAGCAAAAAATATTTCCGCAAATGAAAAATTAGATGAAGCTGCAATTGCAAGTAAGTTTGCAGCTGAAAAATACAATCTTAGAATAATCAAAAAGAATATTCAGAACGATAAAAAGAATTTTACCAGATTTATTGTAATTTCTGCTGAAAAATATGAATTTCAAAATTCAAATTTAAGTAATTCCGGTAATTTAAAATTCAAAACATCATTGGGATTTGAATTAAAAAGTGCGCCCGGTTCACTTTTCAAAGCGTTAAGCGTTTTTGCATTACGTGAAATAAATCTAACAAAAATTGAATCACGCCCAATTGCAGGCAAACCTTTTCAATATAATTTTTATATTGATATTGAAGGAAATATTGAAAATAGGAAAATTCAAAATTCAGTTTCACACCTTAGAGAAATTTCTGAAAAAGTTACGCTTTTAGGTTCATATCAATCCGGAAAAATTTATAAAACATAAAAAAACTTTTCTTTTTCTTGCTTAATAAAAATGCTTAAAGTAAATTTCGGATAAAAATAACGAGGAGTTATCCGTGTCACTTATTAACAATGTTATTGTTCAATCGGTACAATTAATGCCAAAACCGGTTGTGAAATTTTTTGCTCAAAAATACATTGCGGGAGAATCTCTTGATGATGCAATTCGAGTGACAAAAGATTTAAACAGAAAAGGTATTTACACCACAATTGATGTGCTTGGGGAGGCAATTCAAAATAAAACTGAAGCACTTGAAGCTAAAACCGAATGTTTAAAGGTTCTCGATGCAATTAAAATTCATGATCTGAAAGCAAATCTTTCAGTTAAACCGACTCAACTTGGTTTGGGAATTGATAAAAATTTTGCTTACGAAACCATTGGCGAACTTGTTGAAAAAGCTAAAAGCATAAACAATTTTGTTCGAATTGATATGGAAGATTCGCCTTACACTGATATTACTTTTGAAGTTTTCAAAAGATTGCGTGAAAATTATGATAACGTAGGAGTTGTTGTTCAGGCATATTTAAGAAGAACTTTAAATGATGTTATAGAGTTAGATAAAATTAACACAAATTACAGATTGTGCAAAGGAATTTATGTTGAACCGGAAGAAATTGCTTACAAAGAAAGACAGGAAGTTAGAGATAATTATCTTGCTATTTTAAAGCAAATGTTTGAAGATAAAGTTTACGTCGGGATTGCAACACATGATGAATATTTGGTTGAAGGCGCTTATAAATTGATAAAAGAAATGAACATTCCGAAGGATAAATATGAATTTCAAATGCTTTACGGCGTAAGAGAAAGTTTACGCGATGCAATTAATGCAGATGGACACAAGATCAGAATTTACGTTCCTTATGGCGAACACTGGTATAAATATTCGATCAGAAGATTTAAAGAAAATCCGCAAATGGCAGGTTACGTAGCTAAAAGTATTTTTTCTTTCAAATAATTTTTTTGATTGAATAAATTACCGGAAAATCTAAATTTAATTTTATCCGGATGTCGCAATAATTATTATCAATTACGACATCCGGAAATTCTTTTTTTTATAAGTTTAATTTTTTATAGAAAGTTTGATTGATGAATATTTTAGGAATTGAAAGTTCTTGTGATGAAACTTCGGTTGCAATTTTATCTGATGGAAATTTAAAAGCAAATTTAATTTCTTCACAGGATTTCCATAAAAAATACGGCGGAGTTGTACCTGAACTTTCCAGTAGGGCACATCTTCAAATTATAATACCGCTGCTTAAGGATGCTTTAAAACAAGCAAATTTGGAATTAAAAGATATTGATGCTGTTGCCGCTACTGCAGGTCCTGGTTTGATCGGCGCACTTTTGGTCGGTTTAACTTTCGGAAAATCTCTGGCATTTTCACTTAACAAACCGTTCATTCCGGTAAATCATATTGAAGGACATATTTTTTCAGGATTTTTGATGGATGAAAAACCTGAATTTCCATTTTTAACAATGGTAGTTTCAGGTGGACATACTTTACTTTTGCTGGTAAAATCTCCGGAAGAAATTTACAAACTCGGAACTACAATTGATGATGCCGCTGGTGAAGCGTTTGATAAAGTTTCTAAATTATTGGGATTGGGTTATCCCGGCGGACCGAAAATTCAAAAATCAGGTGAGAGCGGAAATCCGGATAAAATTAATTTTCCGGTTGCAAATCTTAAAAATGAATTTGATTTTTCATTCAGCGGACTTAAAACTTCGGTTTTAAGATATGTTCAGCAAAATTACGGAAAAGATAATCCCATTCCCGAAAAAGATATTCCCGATATTGCCGCATCTTTTCAAAATGCTGTAATAAAAGCTATCGTTCAAAATACCGAACGCGCTCTTAAAAAATTTGATGTAAAATCACTTTCGCTTGCCGGCGGAGTTGCAGCAAATAAAGTTTTAAGAAACGCTTTAAATGATTTAGCAAAAAAATATGGAAAAACATTTATTGTTCCGGATTTTGCTTATTGCGGTGATAATGCAGCAATGATCTCTTACCGCGGATATCAATTAATGCAATCAGGAAAAGAATTTGCTTTAAGTTTCGGCGCATTTCCATCTCTTACCGAAAAATCATTTTTAATGCAATGATCCGTAAAATTAAAAAGATACCGCAATTAAGTTTACTTTCCCAAAAAGGGAAATTAAAATTTTTGAAGATCTTAAGGAAAAGAATAGATTTTTATGATAGAATTATCGTTCTTTTATTAAATAAACGTGCAAAAAATTCTTTACTTATCGGCAAGATTAAAAAATCCTTAAATCAACCGATTTACGTTCCCGAAAGAGAAAGAAGTATTTTGCAGAAAATCAAAAAAGCAAATCATGGTCCACTTAATAATGAATCTTTAGAAAGAATTTTTGAAAGAATTTTGGATCAATCCCGGGCAACTCAAAAATCTGAAAGTAAGAAAAAGTGAATACTGAAACTCCTAAAAATCAAAATGGAAAAGTGGCATTGAAAAGTTTGCTTAGCAAAAAAGAAATAATAATAATTTTTATGTTTTTTGTTGCGGTACTTTCAATTTTACTTTATACTTTTTTTTCGCCGAATTATTATTATGAAAAAGCCCCGTTATATTTTGAAATTAAATCGGGCGAAAATTTCAACTCAGTCATTCAAAATCTACATGAAAGAAATGTAATTCCGAGTAAAACGAATTTCAAAATACTTGCCGTAATTTACGGTGCCGATAAAAAAATTAAAGCCGGAAGATATCAAATTCCAAACGGATTAAATTACATTAAACTTTTGGATCTTTTAATTAATGGCTACCGCGAAGTTCCGCTTTTAGTTACAATTCCTGAAGGTTCATCAATAAATCAAATTGCCGGAATTTTTCAAAGAAATTTAAAATCCGATTCCGTAAAGATCGTTGATCTTGCAAATAACAAAAAATTTCTTGATAGTCTTGGAATAAAATCAAATTCAATGGAAGGTTATCTTTTACCTGAATCTTTTTTCTTTTACGAAAATATTTCCGAAGAAAATATTTTGATCAGATTAAACAGTGAATTAAATAGAATTCTGAAAGTTGATTCGGTTCAAAATAAAATAAAAAATTCAAAATACAGTTTACACGAAATTTTAACAATTGCATCCATAGTAGAAGGTGAATCAAATAAACCCGATGAATTCAGAGATATTGCCGGTGTTTATTACAACCGTTTAAAAACCGGAATGAAATTGCAAGCCGATCCTACAGTTCAATTTATAATAAAAGATAAATGGCGCAGATTATTAAATAAAGATCTGCTTATAGATTCGCCTTACAATACATATTTATACGAAGGTTTGCCGCCCGGTCCAATTAACAATCCCGGTAAAGACGCAATTTTGGCTGCAGTTTTTCCAAATGAAAATGAATATTTTTATTTTGTTGCCGATGGAAAAGGCGGACACATTTTTACAAGAAATTATTCCGAACATTTAAGAGAAGTTGAAAAATACAGAAAATGGGTAAGAGAAGAGAGAAAGAAATTAAAAAAATAATTCTACTTTTGATTATAATTTTTATGGGCGGGTGTGCAAATCAATTACCGCCACCGGGCGGACCGGTTGATAGAACCCCGCCTGAAATAATTTCGATTTTTCCGGAAAGCGGCACTATAAATTTCAAAAAAAATTTTATCGAAGTGAAATTTTCGGAATATGTTGATAAAAGAACTTTTCAGGATGCGCTTTTTATTTCGCCCGCGCTGGAAGAAACTCCTGAATTTGATTGGAGCGGTAAATCAGTTAGAGTAAAATTTGCAAATCCTTTAGATGAAAATCTAACCTATGTAATTACGATCGGAACTGATGTAAAAGATCTGAATAATCAAAACCGACTTTCAGACGCATTTTCAATTGCTTTTTCAACGGGTGATAAAATTGATAACGGCTCAATAGAAGGAAAAATTTTTACTGATGAGCCGCAGGGAATGATGATCTTTGCTTATAACAAAAAAGATACTTTGATAAATCCTGCGCAAAGAAAACCGAAATATATTTCACAAACCGGCACTACCGGAAATTTCAGTTTGAAAGGATTGGCTTCCGGCGAATACAGAATTTTTGCCGTTAAAGATGAATTCGGTGATTTACTTTATTCAATTGGTGAAGATAAAATCGGGATTCCTTTCCAAGATGTAGTTTTATCTGATGAAGATACTTTGTTTCAAAATTTGAATTTTTTTATAACAGTTGAAGATACAACTCCGCCGAGATTTGTTTCGGCAAATATGACTGATAAAAATCATATTTTAATTGAATTCAGTGAAAAACCCGACAGCACAATTTTGCGTTTGAATAATTTCCGGTTAATAGATTCAACTTTAAATAAAACAATTCCTTTAAAATATATTTTTAAAGGAAGATCAAAAGATAATGAATCAGTTATTACAATAAATGAAAATCTCAGCGAAGCAAATCAATATTATTTATTTGCAGAAACTTTACGAGATGAAAATGGAAATGAATTTAAAAACGATTTTTCGATTTTGAATGTAACAGAAAGACCTGACACAAGCGATCCGAAAATTGCAAACATAAAAACAAATTCAAGTGGCAACCGAGTAAATATTGAAGATCCTTTAATAATATTTAATTTTGATGACGGTATTGATCAAACAAATTTGCAAAATTCAATATTAATTAAAGATGAAGCAGAAAATATATTTAATTTTATTTTAAGAAAGATTGATGACGCTTCTTTTCAAATAAATATTTTGGGAAAATTACAGCAGCGAAAAGAATACACATTAAATTTAAATTTGGCAAATTTAAAAGATGCAGCCGGAAATTCGGCAGACTCAATTTACGCCTATAAATTTATGGCGCTTCAATCTACGGATTTTTCGGGCGCTTCGGGAATAATCAATGTTCTTCCCGAATTGCAGAAAGATAAAGTCCGTGTAGTTTTACAGCAGCCGAAATCGGAAAATGTTTATCAAACAAAAATTACCCAAAACGGGAATTTTAATTTCGATAAAGTTGAACCGGGAAGATATTTGCTTTGGATTTACGAAGATAAAAACTCTGATGAAAAATATACTTTCGGAAATCCTTTTCCTTTTGAACCATCTGAAAAATTTAAATTTTATCCAGATACTTTAAGTCTGCGCGCGCGCTGGCCTGTCGGTGATATTTCGATTCAGTTTGAATGAAAAGATTCAAAGATTAAAAGATTAAAAGATTAAAAGATAAATGAATTTATTTTAAGAAATCTTTTTTACTGAAAAAAAATTGAATGATTTATTTTCATTTGAAATCGCTTCAATAAATATTCGAAAATGAATTTAAATATTTTATTTCCGGTTTATTCAAAATTCTTTTTTACATTTTTAAGTTAATTTTTATTGAAATATGCTATTCGGCCGAAAATCGGAAATCAAAATTTAGAATTTTTTTTAATTAAATTAAAAAAACAAAAAATATTTTTCGTTTCGTAAATTAAGGAAAAAATATTATTTACGTATCAAACTTAAAGTGAAATTCCGTTAATCATTTATTCACGAAATTAAAAACGAACTTTGCCTAAAATATTTATTTTATAAATATTTATCCTTTCGAAAAAAAATGTAAAACCCGCTTTACGAATGTAAAAAGAATCAAAAAAAATACTTAATTTTGGTTAATTAAATTCCATTTTTAACGGAGGCAATTTTGGAAAGAGTTTTAGTTATTGGGGCGCTTGGTCAAATCGGTACGGAATTGACCGAAGCTTTAAAAGAAAAATACGGAATAGAAAATGTGATCGCATCAGATATAAAAATTCCGGAACGTGAAAACGGTATTTATGAAAAGGTAGATTGCACTGATTATGAAAATATTGTAAGCGTAATCAAAAAATATAAAATAACGACTGTTTATCATTTAGCCGCAATTCTTTCGGCAAATGCTGAAAGAAATCCTGTTTTGGCTTGGCAGGTAAATATGAACGGACTTTACAATGTGCTTGAAGCTGCGCGCGAGTTCAAAACAAAAGTTTTTGTGCCGAGTTCAATCGCTGCTTTTGGTCCAACAACTCCGAGAGTTAACACTCCGCAAAATACAATTCAAAGACCAAACACAATGTATGGTGTTACAAAAGTTTCAGGAGAACTTTTATGCGATTATTATTTCAGCAAATTCGGTGTTGATGTTCGCGGTGTAAGATATCCGGGAATTATTTCTTACAAAACATTGCCCGGCGGCGGAACAACGGATTACGCAGTTGAAATTTATTATGAAGCGATCAAAAATAAAAAATATACTTGCTACTTAGGTGAAAATTCTCAGCTTGATATGATGTATATGCCTGATGCAGTAAAAGCAGCGATAGAACTTATGGAAGCCGATGGATCAAAATTGAAGCATAGAAACGCTTATAATATTTCGGCATTTAGTATCAATCCTGAAGATCTTACAAGATCCATCAAAAAATTTATGCCTGAATTTGAAATAAGTTATAAAGTTGATCCTTTAAGACAATCAATTGCAGATTCATGGCCGCAAAGTTTGGATGATAAAATTGCGCGCGAAGAATGGAATTGGACACCCGATTTTTCACTTGATGAAATGTCAAAAGAAATGCTTGAAAAATTGGCAGAAAAACTTCATGTAAATTTTGAAAAATGAATAAAGGAGAAGTGATGTCGCTTTTAAAATTAGAAAAAGTTTTAACACAAAAATTAAACGAACTGAAAGAAAAAGGAACTGCAAAAGGCGCTGAAAAAGTTATTGCGGGAATTAAAAAAGCAGAAGGCGAAAAAGGACCGAGATATTTTTTGGAAGGAATGGGCGAAAAAGAATTTATCAAAATGAATTCAAATTCATATTTGGGAATGTCATTCAGAGATGAAATCATAGAAGCTGAAGAAGAAGCCGTGAAAAAATTCGGAGTTGGTCCGGGAGCAGTTAGATTTATCAGCGGTTCACAACTTCCTCATCTTCAACTTGAAAAAAAATTGGCTGAATTTCACAATCGTGAAGCCGCGATGATTTTTAGTTCTGCTTATGCTACAAATGTTGGAGTTTTGGCTCCGCTCGTTGATTCGGAATCAATTATATTAAGTGATGAATTGAATCATAATTCAATCATTAATGCGATAAAACTTTCTCGCCCTAAAATGAAAGATGTTTATAAACATCTTGATATGAAAGAAATGGAAGAAAAGATAAAAGGATTTATTGGACAGGGAAAAAGATTGATCATTATTACTGATGGAATTTTCAGTATGCGCGGCGATCATGCTCCTTTAAATATAATTGCCGAGATCGCTACCAAATATAATGATCAGTTTGAAGAAGGAATTATTACAATTGAAGATGATTCACACGGAATTGGTTCTTTTGGATTAACCGGAAGGGGAACTGAAGAATATACAAACGCCAACGGAATTGATATTGTTACGGCAACTTTAGGAAAAGCGTTCGGCGTTAATGGCGGATATGTAACAGCAAGTAAAACAGTAATCGAATTTTTGCGTGAATCATCACCTTTTTATATTTATTCAAATCCGATTACCGCAGGCGAAGCTGCTGCTGCGTTAAAATCTTTGGAAATTTTGGATAGCCAAAAAGGAATTGATCTATTAAAATATTTAAGAAATCTTACAAAAAGATTTGAAAATGGAATCAAAGAAGCCGGTTACGAAATTCTTGAAAGCGAACATCCAATTGTTCCTTTAATGGTTCGCGATACTCAAAAAACTTCAGCGCTTGTAAAATTCCTTTTTGAAAAAAATGTTCTGGCAACAGGATTGAATTTTCCGGTTGTACCAAAAGGTGATGAAGAAATTAGATTTCAGGTAAATGCAGATCATACAGAATCAGATATTGATTATGTTATAAACGTATTGAAAGAATTCAAAGAAAAGAATAATTAAATTTATTAAAGTATGTAGAGACGTGAAATTTCCGTTCTTTACAAAAATAAATTATCTATTTTAAAAGCGTCATTCCGGAAAAATCCGGAATCAGACGCTTTTTTTTAAAAATTTATTTCAAGATAAAATCCATTCCATTCAAATTTAGATTAAAAAAACTTTTCAAAAATCTTTCCGAAAATTACATTTTGAAAAACATTTAACTAATATTTTTAACAAATTAGAAACATCTTTTTACAATTTTAACCTTTTGCGAAGTTTTAACAAAATTTATTTTTTCTTATCTTAATAAATATATTTTTTGGAGAAATTTAATGATAAAAAGAATTCTTTCGGTTTATTTTATATTGATGTTCTTTGTAATTCAAACAAATGCACAAGAGATCAGAGATTTAATTGATCCGGTAAAAATTTTCACAAACAAAACAGATACGGTTTTAATAAGCGATATTTTTTATACTTCCGATTATTCAACTTTTGAAATTGCTGCTAATAAAAATATTGATGCAAAATATGACAAATCAACAAATAAACTCGTTCTTAAATCAAAAGGAAAATTTGAAGGATTCACATCAATTCCTTTTAAATTAAATGGAAAAGAATATCAGATTCCTGTTCAAATTATAAATCCGGAAAAAAATAAAGTAACTGTAAATCACAAATTTTCTTACAAACCTGATGGAAAAGTAAGTAAGGTTTCGGTTTTCGGAAATTTTAACGGTTGGAACAGAGATTCGCATTTGATGAAAGATTCTAACAATGAAGGAGTTTACGAAATTGAAATTCCGCTTGAACCGGGTGATTATCAATACAAAATTAGAGTTGATAATGAAGAAATTCCTGATCCTGAAAATCCTGAAAGAGTTCCAACTGGATTTGATAATTTCAATTCGGTTTTGTCAATTGCGCGTCCGAATGTTGAAAAAGTTTTTCTTCACACGTTGGCAAAAGAAAATTCAGGCGATAAAGTAATTCTTCATTTCGTTTACGAAATAGAAAATTCAAAATCCAAGATCAAAAAAGAAAATGTTTTTGCTTTGATTAATAATGAAAAAATTTCTGATAAAAATATCAAACTTGAAGGAAATAAAATTCAAGTTTCTTTAGATAAAAAAAGTTTGACAAAAGATAAAATCTTAAGAGTGGCAGTTTCAGAAAACGGAAAAGTTTCAAATCTTGTTACATCATTTTTAAATGAAAAATTAAATGAAAATTTTACATGGTACGATGGCGTAATTTATTCAATAATGATCGATAGATTTGCTGATGGCGATAAAAATTTGAATGTCCCGATTGTACATGATTCAATTTTTTATCAGGCAAATTATCAAGGCGGTGACCTTAAAGGAATCATTGATAAATTGAACGAAGGATATTTTGATTCTCTCGGAATTAATATTTTATGGATCTCACCGGTTTATGATAATCCGAATGTTGCTTTCAGAGAATATCCGGAACCAAACAGATGGTATTCAGGATATCATGGTTACTGGCCGATTAGTTCAACAGAGGTAGATGATCATTTCGGAACAATGGAAACTTTAAAAGAATTGATCAAAAATGCACAATCACGAAATATTAAAGTTTTATTGGATTTTGTCGCAAATCACACTCACGCAGATCATCCTTTATATAAAGAGCATCCTGATTGGTTTGGAACTCTGGATTTACCGGATGGCAGAAAAAATTTAAGATTGTGGGATGAATACAGATTAACAACCTGGTTTGAACCATACATGCCTTCATTTGATTATTCAAACGAAGATGCAATTAAATTTATGACAGATAATGCGGTTTGGTGGCTTGAAACTACAGGTGCTGATGGATTCAGACATGACGCTGTAAAACATGTTCCGAATGAATTTTGGCGCGAACTTACCAGGAAAATAAAAGAAAAAGTTGAAGTTCCGCAAAATAAAAAAGTATATCAAATTGGTGAAACTTTCGGCGATTACGATTTGGTTGCTTCGTATGTAAACAATGGACAACTTTCATCGCAGTTCAACTTTAATTTATCTTATTTTTCTGTCCCTATTTTTACTGATGCGGATAAATCATTTCAGACTCTTGATTATCAAATGGAAAAAACTTTTTCTGCATTTGGTTATTTAAACCTTATGGGAAATATTATGGATAGCCACGATAAAACAAGATTTATGGCTTATGCAGATGGCGATATTCAAAAGCAGGGAGTTGATTCGAGAGTTTTGGCTTGGAATGATCCGCCGACAGTTGATGATCCGAAAAGTTATAATAAAGGCGAACTTTATTACGCTTTTATGATGACGATTCCAGGACTTCCAGTGGTTTATTACGGCTCAGAATTCGGGATGACAGGAGCTGATGATCCGGATAATAGAAGATTTATGAGATTTGGAAATGCTCTTGTAGAAGATGAAAAAGAAATGTTGAAATCAGTTTCTAAATTGATAAAAATAAGAAATGAACATCCGGTTTTACGCTACGGCGATTTTCAAACTTTGATTGCAGAAAATACAACTTATTCATATTTACGCAGCGATTTGAACGAGAAGATTTTAGTTGTATTAAATAAGGAAGATAAAGAAAAAAATGTGAAAATCGAACTTCCGGAAGTTTACAATTTTACAAATGCTGTTGATCTGATTTCAGGAGAAAAAGTTAACTTGCAAAATAATTCGGTAAACTTATCTGTTGAAAATATTGGATACAGAATTTTGAAATTAAATTAATTTTAGATTTTTTAGGCGATTAATTTAATATTCATAGGGACGTTGCATGCAACGTCCTTTTTTTATAAGAAGTAGTTCAAAAATAAGGTATCAGTTTTTTTTCATTCCGGTATATTTAGTTTACAGTGAATTAATCGAGAGAATCTTTTAAAAAATCATAATAAAAATTAAGAATTAAAACGGAGTGACGAGATATATCTCGTCTTTACAAAGAACAAACAAAAGATTCCGGTAAGCAGGAATGATAAAAAAAATGATATAATAGTAATTATAATTCTAAAATTTGTAGTTAATTATTGAAAGGATTTTCTCTATTCAAATTAAAATCCGGACGATAATTTTCGTGACTTTCCAATTCCTGAATCCATCCGTTTTTCAAATTATATTTTTCTAATAGATCAATCGCATTTTCGTATTCGCGTTCGCGCAAAGTTCTGCTAAGCAAAATTTCTTTTGAAGATTTATGCGTAGGAAAATATTGTGACATTAATGAAATATGAATTTCGTTATCCAATTCTGAAATAAATTTAAAAACTTTTTCACTTTCAGAAATATCGTTTGGCAAAACTAAATGGCGAATTATCAATCCGCGTTTAACTAAATTATCTTTATAAATTAATTTACTACCGGTTTGTCTGTACATTTCGGCTATTGCATTTTTAGCGGAATCAAAATAATTATTTATATATGAATATTTTCTTGCTAATTCATTATTTCCGTATTTAAAATCTGGAAGATAAATATCAATTATTCCGTCAAATAATTTTAAAACTTCAACCGAGTCGTATCCGTTTGAATTGTAAATTATCGGAATGTTCAATCCGTTTTCAACTGCGACAAAAATTGATTTTAAAATTTGCGGCGCAAAATGAGTCGGTGAAACAAGTCCGATACTATGCGCATTTTTATTTTGAAGTTCAAGAAAAATATCAGCCAATCGCTCAAAACTTACTTCATGATCTTTTTCAACTTTCCAATTCTGACTGATCTCAAAATTCTGGCAGTAAATACATCGCAGATTACAATTTCCGAAGAAAACATTTCCAACACCGTTTGTTCCGCTTAAAACCGGTTCTTCACCAAAATGCAAAGTATAAGATGAAACGATGGGTAAATTTCGGCTTAAACAAAAACTGTATTCATTATTTAAGCGATTTATGTTGCAGTTTTTCGGACAAGCGTTGCAGTTAGAAAGAATTTCATTAACTTTTTCTAATCTTTTTTCAAACTCGCCTGATCTATAAAGTTTTACGTAAGATGGTTCCATAAATAAATAATTATTGTACGCGCAAAAATAATAATTATTATGAAAATCGAAAATCCATTTAATAATATTTCATAAAAAAAATTGGGATAAAACCGGATACATTGACTCGAAATAGAAAATTTTGTACATATAATTCAGTTATGTTCTTTAATAAAAAAAGCCAAGAAAAGAGGCTGAGATGAAGATCATCAGAATTATAAATTCAAGCGGGAGTTTTTGCAGCAGTGAAGTTAAAGATATAATAAAAGAAATTGAAAATAAATTACAGCAGGCAATAAGATTGAACTCAGATAAAAAATTTGTAATCGAAATATTTGATCTGGAAAACATTGAAAAGTTAAATCCGGTTGATGAAAAAATAAGCAAAAGAAGATATAAATTTTTGAAAGCAATATAAAAGGCATTTGAAAATCAAATGCCTTTTTGTTTAAATGAAGTTTATTTTTTTTCCTCAATAATTATTGAATCAATTACGGGTTTTTCATCAACATCATTTACAAATAAAACCCAAACAGCCGCCAATATCATTGATGCGCCGCCTAAAAGCAGTGCGTAAATTGCTTCACCTTTGAATAAAGTTCTAACATAAAATCCTAAAATAGCTGCAGCGGTAATTTGCGGAATTACAATAAAGAAATTGAAAATTCCCATGTAAACTCCCATTTTTCTTGCAGGAACAGCACCGGCTAAAATTGCGTAAGGCATTGATAATATACTTGCCCAAGCAAGTCCAACACCAAGCATTGAAACAAGCAAAATATTTGGATCTTTTATAACATAAAACGATGCAAGTCCGATACCGCCGATTATCAAACTTATCATGTGAACGGTTTTACGGCTGGTAAATCTAGCCAAAACAGGAAGTAAAAATGCGACAACCGCGGCAAAACCGTTATAAGCGGAAAATAAAACTCCAACCCAATCAGCGCCTTCATTATAAAGTGCTGAAGTTGCATCTGTTGTTCCGTAAATATGTCTTGTTACTGCGGGAGTTGTGTAGATCCACATTGCAAAAAGCGCGAACCATGAGAAAAATTGTACGTAAGCCAATTGCTTCATAGTTTTGGGCATTTTGTAAAGATCATTTATAACAGTTACAAGTCCGTTATCTGTTTTTTTCTGTTGAGTTAACATTCCAACAAAAATTTGAAGAAGACCAAAAACAATTCCACCGCCGAAAAATACGATCAAACCGAAATCAATATAAATGAACAACCAAAAAATTGCGAGTAAAATTACAGAAATTGCTGACCAGATCAATCCATTTTTCATCAATATGGTTGAACTTACAACACCTTCTTCACGAACTGCATCATCTTTTAATTTTTCAGTTTCGGCATCAAATGCCGCAACTTCTTCTGGTGAATATTCTTTTGTAGTAATTACAGTAACTAAAACTGCAAGAAAAAACGCTGCTGCGCCAATATAAAATGAAAACTTAACTGAATCGGGAATCATTCCTTCAGGAGCAGTATTTGAAATTCCGAACCAGTTTGTCATCACATAAGGAAGTGCCGAAGCAATTACCGCGCCCACTCCTATAAAAAAACTTTGCATTGCAAAACCCATCGTGCGCTGTTCTGAAGGTAGCAGATCGCCGACAAATGCTCTGAAAGGTTCCATCGAAATGTTTATTGAAGCATCCATAATCCAAAGCATTCCCGCTGCAATCCAAAGTGCGGGAGAGTTAGGCATAAAAATTAAAGCAAGCGAAGCCAAAATAGCACCAACCAAAAAATACGGACGGCGGCGACCTAATCTCGTCCAAGTGTTATCGCTCATGTGCCCGATAATCGGCTGAACAATTAATCCCGTAACCGGAGCCGCAATCCACAGAAAAGGAATTTCGTCAATGTTTGCGCCCAAAGTTTCAAAAATTCTGCTTACATTTGCATTCTGAAGGGCAAATCCGAATTGAATCCCTAAAAATCCGAAACTCATATTCCAGATTTGCCAAAAGGAGAGTCTTTTTTTCATTATTTGTTTATCCTCAAATTTTTTCGATAGGGTCAAAAATCAAAAATTTTGTTTATGAAATTAGTTTATTTTTTATTACTTATCAAATCTTTTGATTAATTTATTTAACCTTTAATTAAAATAATTTTCAAAAATGAAACTTTCGGAAATCTTACAAATATTAAAAAACGAAGAAGCCGCTTTTTTCTTTACTCCGGCTTTTTATGATGATGCAAAATCATATATTTTCAAAGATCATTTTAAGAAAATAGAAATTTCAAATCTGCAGGAAGTTGATGAAAAATTCTTGCAGATAGAAGATCTTCTTGCTAAAAATTATTCCGCTTATACTTTAATTGATTATGAATTCGGATATCTTTTGGAAAAAAGATTGAATAAAAATTTTAACGGCGGAAAATTGGAATTTTACTTTTGTGAAAATGAAAATGTTATAGAAATAAACTCAGATGAAATTGAATTTGATATTGAAAATATTGATTCAAACGAACATTCAATTAATAATTTTAAATTAGATCAAACCGAGAAAGAATATAAATCAAATATCGAAAAGATTAAAAATTATATTTCGGAAGGTGAAACTTATCAAGTAAATTATACTGTAAAAGGAGATTTTATTTTTGAAGGTGAAATTGATTCTCTAATACTTTCACTTATTTTTAATCAATCGGCAAAATATATTTCAATCATAAATAAAAAAGATGAAATAATTATTTCAATTTCTCCCGAACTTTTTTTCAAAATTGAAAACGGAAAAATTATTACTCAACCGATGAAAGGTACAATTGCTCGAGGAATAAATTTAAATGATGATGAAATTCAAATCAATAAACTTAAAAACAGCGAAAAAGATCTGGCGGAAAATGTAATGATAGTGGATCTTTTGCGGAATGATCTCGGCAAAGTTTCAAAATCCGGTTCAGTGAATGTTGAAAATCTTTTTAAAATTGAAAAATACGAATCGCTTTTTCAAATGGTATCGGAAATTTCAGGTGAGTTAAAAAATGAAATTAAGTTTACCGGAATTATAAAAAATCTTTTTCCATGCGGATCAATTACCGGCGCGCCGAAAATAAGAACAATGGAAATTATTCGCGAACTTGAAAATCATAAACGCGGAATTTACACGGGCAGCATCGGGTTTATTACAAATAAAAAAGTAATTTTTAACGTTGCGATCAGAACAATCGAATTAAATAAACAAAACGGAAAAGGTGAAATAGGATTGGGCAGCGGAATTGTTTATGATTCAATTCCCGAAAAAGAGTTTGAAGAAGTTTTGCTTAAAAGTAAATTTCTTACCGAGCCGCAAAATTATTTTGAAATCTTTGAATCTATTTTGATCGAAGATAAAAATCTATTCCTTAAAGATCAGCATTTAAAACGAATGAAAAACGCGGCTGAATTTTTTCTATTCAAATTTGATGAAAGCAAAATTGAAAATGAAATTTCAAAAGTTTTGGAAATAATTTCAGTCAGCAATAAATATAAACTGAAATTAGTTTTAAACAAATGGGGAAAAGTAAAAAGCGAAATTTCAGAATTGAACGGAATGAAAAAAAGTTTAAATATAATTTTATCGAAAGAAAAAATTTCGAGTAGAAATAAATTTCAATATTTCAAAACAACTAACCGGAATCTGTACGATTCCGAATTTAATTTTCAAAAAGAAAAAGGATTTGATGAAGTATTTTTTATAAATGAAAAAGATGAAATTTGCGAAGGTGCAATTTCAAACATCTTCCTTAAAAAAGAAAATATTTGGGTTACGCCGCCGCTTGATTCGGGAATTCTAAACGGTGTTTACAGGGAATATTTTTTATCGGAAAATAAAAATTCAAAAGTTGAAAAAATCAAAATTGATGATCTGAAAAATTGCGATGAAATAATGATTGTAAATTCCGTTCGCGGCAAAATGAAAGTTGAAAAATTATTTTTAAATGAAAATGAATTTATATCATTTTTATAAAATTTAAATTTAAAATGTTATATTTTATTTTAAAACCAGCGAAATTATGAAAAAACAAAACCCAACTTCACAAAGAAAAAAAGAACATATAGAATTATGCTTAACCGATTCGGTTGCGTTTAAAGAAAAAACGAATGGATTTGATAAATATGATTTTATTCATTACGCGCCTACGGAAGTTGAAATTGAAAAAATAAATTTAAAGGAAAAATTTTTCGGCAAAGAAGTAAATTATCCTTTCATGATTTCTTGTATGACGGGCGGCACTTCGGAAGCAGAAAATATAAATGCAAAACTTGCAATTGCCGCTAGCGAACTTAATATTCCGATCGGAGTTGGAAGTCAAAGACAGGCGCTTGAAAACAGTGATCATTTATCATCTTATAAGATCATTAGAAAAAATGCCGCAAATGTTCCTGTTTTAGGCAATCTCGGCGCGGCGCAAATCGTTCAATTAAAATCATCCGATAAAATTAAATATCTTATTGAAATCATTGAAGCAGATTCGTTTGTGATCCATATAAATCCGCTTCAGGAATTGATACAGAAAAACGGAGAACCGAATTTTCACGGTCTTCTAAATTCAATTGAAAAAATTTGTAATGAAATTTCAGTTCCGATAATTGCCAAAGAAGTTGGCGCGGGAATTTCAAAACAGGCAGCTAAAGATCTGCTTGACGCAGGCGTAAAAGGAATTGATGTTGCCGGAGCAGGCGGAACGAGCTGGTCTGCTGTGGAAATTTTACGCAACAAAGAATATAAAGATGATTATTTTTGGGAGTGGGGAATTCCGACTTCGTACTGCATAAAAGAGATTAAAAAATTGAAAAAGAAAAATGATTTTCTTTTGATTGCTTCAGGCGGAATCAATAACGGAGTTGATCTTGCAAAATCTTTTGCGCTAGGAGCTGATTTTTCGGCATCGGCAAGAATAATTTTACAGGAACTTGAGAAGAATAAAATTGAAGGCGTAAAAAATTTAATAATTGATTGGTTTGAAACTTTAAAACGAATTATGTTTTTAACCGGCAAACAAAATCTTTCCGATTTCAAAAACAGCAAATTAATTATAAGAGAGGAATTCTATTGAAATCAAATAAAACAACTGATCAAAATTTCTCCGGTTTTAATAAAATTTATGAAGAGCAAAGAAAAATAATTGAATCGAAAATCAGTAAACTTCTGAAAAATAAAAAGCCGGTTTCACTTTATGAACCGTGCGATTATATTATACAAAGCGGCGGAAAAAGATTGCGTCCGCTTTTGGTTTTACTTTCTGCAAAAGCCGCAGGCGGAAGTTTTGATCAAGTTTATAATGCTGCATTAGCAGTTGAACTTTTTCATAATTTCACTTTGGTTCACGATGATATTATGGATAACGCCGATAAACGCCGCGGCAGAATTACGCTTCACAAAAAATATGATTTGAGCACTGCAATTTTGGCCGGCGATAGTTTAATTGCCATCGCTTATGAAAATCTTTTAAAAGATTGTAAAGAAAACGATAAATCAGTTCTTTCTACTTTTACCCAGGGAATTGTAGAAGTTTGTGAAGGTCAAAGTTTAGATAAAGAATTTGAAATCAGAAATTATGTTTCGATAAAAGAATATTTAGTGATGATCCAAAAGAAAACTGCTGCGCTTTTGGAAGTATGCTGTTCAATCGGTGCGCAAATCGGCGGCGGAACAAAAGAAGAAATTTCGGCACTTTCAAAATTCGGAAAAAATCTTGGATTGGCTTTTCAAATTCAGGATGATCTTTTGGATATTATGGCAGATGAAGCCGAATTCGGGAAAAAGATCGGCGGCGATCTTATTGAAGGAAAAAAAACATTTCTGTTTTTAAAAGCTTTGGAAAAAGCAAAGGGAAAAAATCTGAAATCATTTAAAGATGTGATTAAGAATAAAGGAATTCGTGAAGATCAGGTAGATGAATACAGAGAACTTTACAAAAAACTTGGTGTTATTGACGAAACAAAAAAAGAAATTGAAAGATATACCAAAATTGCTCTTAAACAGTTATCTTTAATAAAACACGAGAACGAAAGAGAAACTTTGATTTGGCTTGCCGATACACTTTTAAAGAGAAATAAATGATTGAAGAAAAAGTTAAGATCATAAATAACGCGGGATTACATACACGTCCGGCGGCAACTTTGGTTAAACTTGCCGCAAAATATAAATGCGAATTTTATATAGCAAAAGACGGATTTTCGATAAACGGTAAAAGCATCATAGGAGTTATGACTTTGGCTGCTGAAAAAGGATCTGAACTTTTATTAACTTTTGAAGGTGAAGATGAGCAGGAAGCCGCAAATGAAATTATGGATTATTTCAACCGGGGGTTTGACGAATTGTGAAAACTAAAAAACAAAAATCACCGAATATGTTAAGAGGAATTGCTGCGGCTCCCGGAGTTGCAATCGGCAAAGTTTATCTTTATTCAAGAGAAAATTTAGAAATTAAAGACAGCTTTGTTGAAGACGTTGATGAAGCAATTTCAATTCTTCATGAAGCCCTTGAAAGATCAAAATACGAGCTTAAAAAAATTTTTAATATCGCCACTGAAAAAATGGGTGAAAAAAGAGCAGCAATTTTTGAAGCACAAATGATGGTGCTTGATGATCCGATCTTAATTAATACAATCATTAAAAGAATTAAAGAAGAAAAACGTGCGCCTGAATTTATTGTAAATGATGAAATATCAAAATATCAAATGATAATGGCATCTGCAAAAGAGCCGTATATGAATGAACGTTCGCACGATATTGAAGATATAAAAAACAGAATTATAAGAAATCTTCAAAAGAAAAAACTTACTTCCAGACTTTCAAAAGAAGAAGTAATTATCGTTTCACCAAATTTGACTCCATCCGATACAATTGTGCTTTCGCGGAACAATGTTACCGGCTACATAACAGATTTCGGCGGATTAACTTCGCACGCGGCAATTGTCGCACGTTCGTTGAAAATTCCCGCTGTGGTTGGAACTCATGATGCTACAACCCGAATTGAAAATGATGATATTGTAATTATTGATGGATTTCACGGCGAAGTAATTTTAAAACCAACTCAAGAACAACTTGAATTTTACAGACAAAAAATTTCCAATCTGAATAAACTCGATAAAGAATTAGCGGAATTTAAAGATGAGCCCGCAATTACAACCGATGGCAGAGAAATTATCTTACGCGGAAATATTGATCTTCCTGATGAAATAGAATTTCTTTTTCAAAACGGAGCAAAGGGAATAGGACTTTTGCGAACCGAACAAATTTTTGGTGAACTTGTAACTTTTCCTGATGAAGAAGAACAAGTTGAAGTTTACACACAGTTTGCAGAAAAAGTTTATCCTGATACCGTAATCATTAGAGCTTTTGATGTTGGGGGCGATAAATTTTTACCACAAGATATAAAAGAACCGAATCCTTTTTTAGGATGGCGTGGAATAAGATTTTTGCTCGATAACGATGAAATTTTCAAATCGCAGATCAGAGCTGTACTTCGCGCTTCACTGCACAAAAATATAAAATTCATGCTTCCGATGATCTCTTCGATAAGTGAAATAAGAAAAAGCGTTGCGCTTATCAACGAATGCAAAAAGGAATTAAAAAAAGCCCACATCAAATTTGATAATGAAATGAATTTAGGTGTAATGATCGAAGTTCCTTCTGCTGCAGTGCTTTCTGAAGAAATGGCACGCGAAGTAAATTTTTTAAGCATCGGCACAAACGATCTGATTCAATTTATGATGGCTGTTGATAGAGGGAATGATACAGTCGCTGAACTTTATGATGAATTTCATCCGGCTATAATTAAGACAATTGATTTTGTAATCAGACATGCGAAATTAGGAAGTGCAAAAGTCAGCATGTGCGGTGAAATGGCTGCCGATACGATTGCTGTTCCGCTGCTTGTCGGAATGGGATTAGACTCGATCAGCGCTTCGCCTTCAGCAATTCCTTACATAAAAAAGATCATCAGAAATATTTCATACGAAAATGCAAAAGCACTTGCCGGTGAATGTTTAAAACTTTCCACTGCTGAAGAAATAAAGATCAGAATTGAGAAATTCTTTTTGGATAATTTGATTAAGGAAACAAAAGATATAATTTGAAATCTCCGCACAAAATTAAAGATGGGATTTCAAATTTTATTTTAACCTTGAAAATCTTGGATTAAGAATTATGTAATTTATAAAATAAAAATTCCCATCTGCAAAAATTTCGGGGAAAAATATTCTTCTACAAAAATAATTTTTGAAAGAACAAATTGAAAAATAAAAAGATAATATTGCTTATCGCATTATTTATTCCGCAAATTTTGTTCTCGCAATTTTACTTCTTCGGAAGGAATAAAGTTCAGTATAATGAATTCGATTGGAAAGTGTTAAAAACCGAACATTTTGATATTTATTATTACAGCGATTTTACTGAAATGGCAGAGATCGGAGCTTTTTATGCCGAGGAAGCGTATTCAGATCTGAAAGTAAAATTCAATGATGTTGTTACCCGCAGAATTCCTCTTATTTTTTATAACACTCATATTCATTTTCAACAAACAAACACAACTCCCGGCTTTATTCCTGAAGGAGTTGGCGGATTTTTTGAATTTTTAAAAGGAAGAGTTGTAATTCCGTACCTCGGAACTTTGGAAGGATTCCGGCATGTGATACGTCACGAACTTGTTCACGTTTTTATGATGAATAAAGTTTACAGAGTTTTAAAAGATAGAAGAATTACAACCGATAGGATGCCGCCGCTTTGGTTCGTGGAAGGACTTGCCGAATTTTGGTCAACCAATTGGGATACGCAAGCGGAAATGGTTATGAGTGATGCTGTCCTGAATAATTATTTTGTCGGTATCAAAAATATTTATGCGATTTTCGGAACGTTTTTAATGTACAAAGAAGGACAAAATTTCCTTGAGTTTGTTGCCGAAAAATACGGTGAAGAAAAAGTTTATTACATGCTCGAAAATTTCTGGATGTTTAAAAATTTTAATCAGGTGATCGAATTTACAATCGGAAAATCAATTGAAGAAATTGATGAAGAATGGCTTTACTTTTTGAAGCAAAAATATTATCCGATGCTTAAGACCAAAATTCCGCCGAAAATTGCGGCAAAAGAATTGACAGAAAAAGGATTTCATTTTTCACCGGCATATTTCAAAAAGAATAATGAAGAATTTGTTTACTTCATCGGAAATATTGACGGATATTCTTCAATTTACAAATTGAAATTAGATAAAGATAGAAAAAAAGATAAACCGGAATTGATCGTAAAAGGTGAAAAAGAAGAAATATTTGAAGCATTTCATTTACTTGATGCTTCACTAGCAATTTCCAAAGATGGAATTCTTGCATTCATTACAAAATCCGGCGCAACCGATGTAATTCATTTTTATTCAACCGGGAAAGAAGAATTAATTCATACTTACAAAAATGATGAAATTATAAGCATCTCATCACCAAAATGGTCTGATGACGGATCAAAATTAATTTTTAACGCAATTGATAATAAAGCATTTTCAGATATTTTTGTTTATGATTTTCAAAATAAAAATCTTACAAGATTAACAAACGATTACTACAGCGATGTTGATCCGGTTTTTGTAAATGATTCTTCAATAGTTTTTGCATCAAACAGAACTTCGGGTGTATTTACGCAAAAGACAAATTTGTTTACTTTCAATCTTAATGATAAATCAATTTCATATTTAACTTACGCAGATGCAAATTTCAGTTCGCCGCTTTTTTCAAAAATTGATAATAAACTTTATTTCATTTCGGATCTGAACGGAAATAGAAATTTATGGTCGCTTGAAAAAGATTCTGCAAATGGCTCAACAGGAATGCGGCAAATTACAAATTTAACTACCGGAATGTTTGAATTTTCTATTGCTGATTCAAATAGAATTATTGGTGCTGCTTTTGATAAATTTTCATTTCAACTTTATGATGTTGATCTTAATAAATTTAAGGATTCAGTAAATAATTATTTTGCATTTGATTTTAATTTAGCCGGAGAAAATTGGGTCGCTGAAAAATTAAATTTAGCCGGCGAAAAAGGAAAGATCGAATTTGAAAATAAATATACTTTGGATTACGCGCAAAGTCAGGTTACAACAGATCCTATTTTCGGCACCCGCGGTGGGGCTTTTCTTTCATTAAGCGATATTTTAGGTAATGATAATTATTTCATTACTATTTATAACACAGCCGAAGTTCAAAGTGATTTTCTGAAGAGTTTTAACGTTGCACTTTCAAAAGCAAATTTAGGAACAAGGACAAATCACTCATACGGAATTTTTAATTTTAGCGGAAGAAGATACGATATTCGCGATACCGATGAATACTTTTATGAAAGAAGTTTCGGCGGATATTTCACTTTGTTTTATCCGTTATCAAAATTTAAAAGATTTGAAGTGAGTTCATCAATCGTAAATTCAGACAAGCAAATTATTTACAATTTAATTGAACGAAAAGCGCTGCTTCTTTCAAATTCAATTTCGTATGTTGTTGATAATTCACTTTGGGGACCAACCGGACCGCTTGACGGAATGCGCGCGCGTTTACTTCTTGCTTACACAAGTGATGTAAAATTCGGGAACGTAAATTATTTTACAGTAATTGCGGATTACCGGGATTATTTACGTTTAACATTAAGATCAGGTCTAGCATTCCGCGCAGCAATGTTTTACAACGAAGGTAAAGAAGCACGGCGTTATTTTATGGGCGGAAGCTGGGATCTTCGCGGTTGGCGGCGTTGGTCAATCCGAGGTGAAAAGCTCTGGCTCACTTCGCTTGAATACAGATTTCCTCTGATCGATCTTATTTATTTGCGATTCCCGATATTGGATCTTGGATTTCCTTATATTCGCGGCGCATTCTTTTTTGATATGGGTGGCGCGTGGGATGAAGATTACAGAGAAACATTGGGAAGCGTTGGTTTCGGAGTTCGCATAAATCTTTTTAATGCACTTTCTTTGCGTTATGATATCGGTAAAAAGATCGAAAAGAATTTTACCGAATTTCAACCGAAACTTTTCTATCAATTCTTTTTCGGATGGGATTTCTAAATGAAGAAAATAAAATTGATCATTTTAATTTTCACAGTTGCGCTTTTATTTACATGTGGATGCACAAAAAAACTTCATTTAAAGGATGCAAAAAAAAATGAATTTTCATTTGAAATGTTCGGGAAAACTCCGGCAAGAAATTTTTTCATAAATGAAAAAATTGACACTTCAATTCAGGTAAAATGGAAAACAAAGATCAACGGAAGTTTTAATTCAACTTCAATTACGGCGCATGGAAATTACATTTTTGTTCCGGATCTTTCCGGAAGAATTTATGCTATCAATCTTGAAAACGGGAATAAAGCAGGAGTAATAAAAGAAAAGGGAAGTATTGCAAATGCAATTTTAATAAACGGATTGGAAATTATTTACATTCTCAAAAAAGTAAATTCGCAAAATACTTTTTTGAAAAAATTTAATTATTCAACGGGAAAAGAAATTTCTGAAAAGAAAATTGAAGAATCAGTTTCAACCGAGCCGGTAAAATTAATAGACGGAATTCTGATCTTTACCGATAACGGAAATATCATAAAATATGATTTTGGTTTAAATGAAATCTGGAAGACAGATATTGAAGAAAAAATTTATTCAGTTTCATCCTTAATTGATAGTAAAATTATTGTCGGAAATTCCAAAGGTGAAATATTATTGATCGATGAAAAATCCGGTAAGATAATTTTGAAAAAAGATGCCGGAATTTTAGTTCAAGGCGGATTTACAAATGACCGAACAAATATTTTTACTGCAACAACCGAAGGTAAAGTAATTGCACTCAATAAAAATGATCTTACGTTAAAATGGGAATATTCATCAGGCGATAAAATAAATTTGATTCCTGTTATAGACGATAAATTTTTATACATTTCAAATTTGCGCGGAAATATTTATAAATTAAATAAGCATACGGGCGAAAAAATTTGGCAAACAAGTTCAAATGGAATAATGAATACAACCCCGCTTTTATTTAATAATTATCTTGTGCAGCCGGATTTAAATAAAAGGATAATTTTTGTTAACGTAGAAAACGGAAGTATTGATAAAGAAATTCAGTTTGATAAAAGAGTAAAACTATCGCCTGTATTTTATAAAAATATTTTAATCATCGGAACAGATGACGGTCAAATTTATGCTTACGAATAAATTTTTATTTTTGATTTTTTCGATTTTAATTTTCAATTTAACCGCAAGTGCGCAATATTCTGTTCAGCGTGATAGTCTGGAAATATCATCGAATCATTTTATTAATTCGCAAAATAATTTTGATGAAAACAAAATTCATTTAAATACAACTGAAGAAAAAATTA
>CBDUBH010000030.1:0-36062 GCA_965365345.1 uncultured Melioribacteraceae bacterium | reverse complement strand
CTTGAAATCAAGGCGGGAATAAATAATGCAACAAAAATCAGTTTTTTCATAATATTCTAAAATTTACCTATAAATTTACCGTTTACCGCATCAATAAGCAAAATTAACGAAGAATTTTCCGAATGATAATTTACTATCCAAATCGTAGAGGCTTCAATATTTCTGTTCTGTAAATTTACTGAAGGAATCAGGATCATTTCAATTTTTGAATCTTGATTTGGACCAATAAAATTTATTCCGCCGTTTTCGTTTGAAACTCTTAATGCTTCGGGAGAATCAATCCAATTAAGATTTTCATCAATCGCAACTTTAGCTAATCCTTTTAGTGCTTCGGTTAAAATTGCCGCTGTGTTTTCATCTTTTACAGCTTCGGTTATTTGCGAAATTTGAACCGGTGATTTTACCGGTCCTGCAGCATAAACCGGAATGTAAAATTCATTTGAATATTTTTCATTTGACTGCATTGAATAAAAAAACATTTGATTTTGCGGATCAAGCAGATCAATCTTCCCTTCATTATTTACATTTCTGCCGTAAACTCCCGAAAGTTTTGCATCACTTGAAAAGTCATTTTTTGCTTTTTCCAATACTTTTGCAAGTTCATCTTTGGCTGTAATATATCTTTTAAATTCTATTTGATTTACATCATCTTTGTTACAAGAAAAAAATAAAGCAGAAATTAAAAGTATAAATAATAATTTTATTTTCATTTTTAGAAAACGAAATTAATTCCTAAAATGTGTTTATCACCCGATGAATAGGGCTCAACTGCAAATGCGTAATCAACAGAGATCAAAAATGATCTTACATTTTTGTAAAAAGAAAAACCTGCCGAAGGTCGGATAGGTTCTTCGCTGTTGCTTAAATTCAACCTGTCAATTCCCGCACGGAGTGTAAAACTTTCGATCAAATTATATTCAGTTCCCATTCTTAAATAATTTGTTCCGGCGTTGCTGTTTTCAAATTCTATCGCGGTAATTAAATTTGGTCTATTGAATTTATAACTTAATCCGATCTTTTTCAAAAAAGGAAATTTATTTTCGGTTATTCTTCCTTCAGTTTGAAAAATCGGTGTTGAATCCCATTTATATTTACTGTTAATATCAGTTAAACCAAATGATAAATTTATGTTTTTGTTTAGCATATAAAGTGCACCGAAATCAAATCCCAGGCCATCTGCTTTAATATCTTCGTAAAGTTTGTAATAGTAAAATTTTACGTTCAAACCGAGAGCAAGCTTATCTGAAAATCTGTTTGAAACATTTAACAAAAATTGATTTTCCGAAGTTGAAAGTTCGCCGGTTTGAAATCCCTGATTATCTCTTCCGTCAATTTTTGAAACTCCGGAATTTATAATTCCAAAACTTAATCCGGCAGCAGGTTTTGATTTTCTTTTTGTTGTATCAATCTTTCCGCTCAATTCAAATTTCCTTGTGAAACTTAAAAAATTAAGCGAACGATCCATACTTAAAAAAGTATAAGATGTTTGAAAAGAATTTTTCTCCTGAAAGACTGAAAGCGCCGGATTGTAATACGAAAATACATTTCCCGAATTTACCGATGAAAGTGAATTTCCCATTGCAATGCCGCGTGCGCCAAATCCTGCTCTGCTAAATGCGCCGGGCATGCTAGCAATTTGATTAGTGCCTGTTTGCGCGGCTGTAATTGAACTTATTAAAAGAATTATGATTAATATATTTTTCAATTTTTCCTCAAACTTTGTTACATCAGCACTAAAATTTTTCCGTACAGCGCATCGCCGCCGTCAAAATCAATTCTGTAAAAATAAACTCCGTTCGGAACGTAATTTCCCGACTCATCTTTTCCATCCCAATGATCAATAACTCCGTTTAATTCCGGATTGTTATTTTCAATTTGATGAACAGGATCTCCACGCTCTGCATTTTGAATTACTGTTTTTACCAGATTCATATCGAAATCAAAAATCCTGATCGTAACTTTTCTTGATTCGCCACCGGTTGAATATTTAATTTTTAAAACTTCCGATTGCGGAGTGAATGGATTTGGGAAAGCATAAGTCTCATTTTTAGAAGCAATTTTTTGAGATGCGATGAAAACTTCCCACTCGCCTTGCCACATTGAATTTCCTTCATTTAATTTTACAAGTCCATCATTACTGCCGAGCCAAATTTCATTTCCTAAACTTGCGGCGGAGTAAAATGTATTTGTGCGAAGCAGAATTTGAGTTTTGCTATCAACAATTGAAGTTGGTTTTACCCAAGTTTCGCCGTTATTACTGCTTCGGAAAATTCCGTTATCCGATGCTGCAATTACGTCATTTCCTTTAAATCCGAAATTATTGATCTTTTCGCCTTCCAGAAAAGTTTGCCATGTTTGACCGAAATCCGATGATGAACTTACTCCGTAAAATTCGGATTGTCCTTCTGCTTTCCAAGTCGCAGCCCAAATTGTATTATTATTTTCGTTATATGCCAAAGCCACAACAAAATTTCCACTTATTGGATTCAATTGATTTGTATGATTGAATTTCACCCAGCTTTTTCCACCGTCGGTAGTTTTATTAATTCCGCCGGCAGTCCCTATGAAAATTGCTGAATCGTTTACGGACACAACTGAAAAAACTCTGTGATTTAGATAACTTTCATTTCCGAAATTCCCTCTTACCGGTTGAAGCGAAAATTTCAAAGTGTCTATAGAATTTATACTGTCCAAATGATCGGGCGGTAAAACGACTCTTTGCCATGTTTGTCCAAAATCAGAACTTTTTCTTGCTCCGCCGGCGTATGACGCGATCCAAACTTCTCGCGAAGTTACAGCCGCATCGTAAGTAATATTATTAATTGCCACTGTTACCGGAAGCGCGCGGATTTTGTTTATTCCGTATTCAACAATTGAATCAGAAGGCGCGTCAACCGGTTGCGGAACAGAACTCCAAGTTTCACCATTATCAGTTGAAAATTTCAATCCGCTTCCTTCGGGTAAAAATTGTCTGTCACGTTCAACAGTATGAGCCGTTGCGCTCCAAATTAGACCATTGTTATAATCCAATGCGGAAATATCTTCTTTTCCGAAAACTTCGCTGCCGAAATAATTTTTCCATGTAACGCCTTTGTCGGTTGATCGACTTAATCCGCTGCCTGTTCCAAGCCAAATTGTATCACCGGTAATTACGATATCTGTAATTCCGTTGCCTGCGGGATTTTCATCTATTGTTTGATTAGTTTCATCAATCGAAAAAACTTTCGGTAAAGTTTGAGCGTTTAATGAAACAGCAAAAAATGAAAGTATAATTATTATTTTAAATTTCATTTGTAGATCACTATGTTATGAACAACTTTATTACTTATCTGATTTTTCCTATCAATCGCTAAAATTTCCAATCGGTTTGCTCCGATAAATCTAGGATCTTCGGTTGGCATAAATCTTATCGAATAAATTCCATCATTAGCAACTTGATCGCCGCCATTTATTCCGTCATCGTACATTTCAATATTAATTTTAAAATTATCAGGAAAGAAATAATCTATATAAACTTCGGCAATATCATTTAACCCTTGCGGATCTTCAACTTTGATTGTGATAAGATAATTTTGAATCTGCTCCGGAATTTTAATACTATCAGGCGCAGTTAAAGTTGAATCAATTAAAACCGGTGGCTGATTAGATTTTCCGTCATCAAAATTTAAATAATGAATTGCTTCCAGATTATTTTTTTGATTTGCATCAACATAAAATTCAATTTTATATTTTCCGTTTTCAGAAGCTGAATCCAATTTCAATGCACCTGTAAATCTTGTACCGGTTTGAATATCATCAATTCCGGAAATGTTCAATTGAATTTCTTCTAAAAATTTATTTAAAGGATTATAAAATCTTGCTGAAATTGAATTTATATTTTGCGAATTTTTAACTTCCGCAGAAACTGAAAAAGTTGTATCAATTCCGCTTAAAACAATTTCACCAGGCGCAGAAACATTTGTAATTTGATAAGTAGAATTTTCAGTTTCCACAATGTCAGAAGGGATTTCTTCGCAACCTAACAAAAATAATGTTACTGAAAGCACTGTAAATATTGATTTGCGTAAACTCTTAATTTTAAATTTCATTTTTTCTCTTTTAGAAATTAACTGAAATCGGATTTGGTGAGAACGTTACAATTAAAATAAAAATACTGAAATAACCAAGAAACATTCTGAACGGATCTAATTTTTCAAAATTGTAAACAGGCGGATGTTTTACTTTAATTATAAAAAATAAAATCAATCCCCAAAATATCCATCCTGTCCAACCGAAAGGAATTTTAAATCCGAAAAAATTATTCATAATTCCGGCAATGCCTAAAACTCCCAAAACAGCCAACGAAATATTTGCAATCATTTGATGCTTTTTATCACCGAACATACTGTAAATTATATGTCCGCCATCAAGCTGCCCAACAGGAATCATATTCATTGCGGTTACAAACATTCCGAATAATCCAACGCAAAGATAAGGATAATGATAAACTTCGGTCATAGGCGGAACAAAATCTTTTGAAGTAGTTAACACATTTCGTAAAAAAGAAAAAAGAAGTGTATCACCGAATTGCAGAACAAGCGCATTTTCATTTGATGCTTGTGAAAAATAATCGGGATGAATATTCAGAATATATTCAACTCCGGGTAAATTTGTAAATCCGTAAATCAAAACAATTAACGAAGCGAAAAATCCGGCTATCGGTCCCGCTACGCCAATATCAAACATTGCTTTGTTATTTTTAACTGCAGATCTGGTTTTAATTACCGCGCCCATTGTTCCGAAATTTATAAAGAATTGCGGCAAAAAAGGAAGCGGGATAAAATAAGGCAATGTTGAATCAACTTTATGATAGCGCGCAGCAAAATAATGACCGAACTCATGGACGCCCAAAATAAACATTATTGAGAACGAATACGGCAATGCTTTGTGAAGTTCTGAAATTTCGTATGGACCGAAACTTCCCGTAATCCACCACATTCCCGCTAAAATAGTTGTAAAAAAAGTAAGTATGAAAAGAACTAAATTTAACCAAATACCTTTTTTCTTTTTTGTGGTTTTTGTCTTTATTGTAAAAATATCTTCTTTAAAAAATTCAGTCATTCTTTTTAAAATCCAATCAAATTAAAGATCCAAGTTAATTCCGATCGCACTGTATTCTTCATTTAATCCGAAATATTCTCCGTGAATATTTTTTCCGTTAAAATATTCAAAGTGAATACTGATTCCTCTGCCTTGCGCTTTCCCATATTTTATGCCGGCTTGAATCGTATTGTTTGCGCGGTATTTTTCAATTTTCTGAAATCTTAAATCATACGCAACAAACGGATGAAGATTTTCATAAAAAAGATTTTCAAAAAATTTATCAAATCCTAAATGATAAATAAATTTTCCCGCATTTTCCGGATCAACATGATATAAATAAGTTGCTCCACCGTAGATACGAAATTTATTTAAAGAATAATATGGAATAATTTCTATAAATTCGCGACTGTAAACTTTTGGGTTTAAACTATCACGCCAGTAATTTGTTTCCCAATCAAAATGACCATCAACAAAATGCGCGCTAATATGACTTAACCTGAAACGCATTCCAATTTCATTTTCACCAAATTCTTTTTTTATTCCGGCATTTAATCCGAAAAGATAATCAACAGCATCAACAGGAAAATGAAAATCTTTTTCACCGCGAAGCAAAGTATAAGTGAAAAGATCTGCGCCAATTGAAAAAGTTATATTTCCGGAAATTTCTTTTTGCAAAATATCTACTGAATTTCCGATGTTTAATCGCAATTCATTTTTATTTTGTTCGAACATAAATCCTAATTTCGGTTCAAGAAAATTTGCAGTAAAAGGTTGAATGTTCAAATCCGAAGGGAAAATTTTCGTTTCTGAATTTTGAGCAAATGTTATAATTTGTACAAAGAGCAATATTATCAGTATTATTCGCATGAGTATTAATTTTGATTCTGTTTTTTGAAAAAGTTTTTCTATTTTTTTGTAAATCTTTTAAAGCTATTAAAAATTTTTTTCAGAGATTGCCACACTCGTAAACTCGCTCGCAATGACAAATAACAGATTACTTTAAAGAATATATTAGATTTAATGAGAAACTATTTTAATCTTTCTAATCTTTTAATCTTTCCAATTTTTGTAATCTTTAAAACTCTCTTCCCTTCCAAATTACTTTTTTATTCGGAAGCACGAAAAAAGGCAAAAGAACTACATAAAGTATGAAATAAATTTCAAAAGCGAAAAAGTATTTTAATTTTTCAGTTAATTTGAATTTTTTCAAAATGGGATAAAGAAAAAGCACATCTGTCATCAATTTGAAAACTGTTATGTATAGTGCCGAAGATGAAAAGAAAAACGGCAGCAGCAAAATACAAGCGTGCGCAACAAATCCGCTTGCCATTACGGCAAATCCGATAAAATCGCTTTCCAAACCGCCCACTCCCCATCTTTTCTTTTGCCAGTAAAGTGCTTTCATATTTTCGCACGGCTCTGAAATTACAAGTCCCTTTTCATCCAAAGGATAAATTACTTTGTATTTTTTCAGGTTATGAATTGCCATCAACAAATTAAAATCTTCTGTAACACTGAACGGAAGATTTTCGTATCCGCCGATCTCTTTGTAAGCAGATTTTCTGTATGACATATTATTTCCGATGCAGCTTAACGGAACATTGAAATTCATAGTGCCGGCTGCGACTGTAAGCAGATACATAAAATCCAGCATTTGCATTCCAGAAAAATTATCATTAGCTTCCTGCGAAGTGTAGCCGCAAACCATTCCCACATCATCTTTGTAATAAGAAGCCAATGCTTTTGCCCAAGTAGGTGAAACGGCACAATCTGCATCAGTCGTTAAAATAATTTCGCCGGTTGCAATTTCAAGCGCATTTGCTAAAGCATTTGTTTTTCCTTTTAAATTTCCGATCACTTTATTTGTATCTATGCATCTGAATTTCGCTCTATCTTTAACAAATGAATTCATAATTTCAGCGGTTGAATCAGTGGAATTATCATTCACTAAAATTATTTCAATTTTATCTTCATCATAAATAAGCGCATCGAGTGATTTCATACAGCGCAAAATATTTTTTTCTTCATTGCGAGCAGCAACAATTATACTAATTGAAGGAAGTTCGCTATCATTTAATTTTTTATAATTTTTAAAAGCGCCGATTAAAAACCACGCTGATTGTAAAAAATAAATTGATACCGAAACAAGAAAAATCAGTTCAAACATTCCGAAGGTTCTCCAATTCCGAAGCCCTTTTTAGCGGCTTCTTCGCAAATAAAATCTATTGATTCTAAAATTATATTTTGAGATTTCAAACTATCGTGTAAAACAATTATTGAATTCTTTTTTAAATATTTTGAAAGTGATAATTTAACAATATTTAAATCATTTTTGTAGTCGTAAGTCATCAAACTCCACATAATATTTTTCATTCCGAGATTTTTTATTTTAAATGATTTTGAAAAATTGATTTTACCGTGCGGTGGACGAAAATATTTTACATCATAATCAAAATTTTCTTTCATAAATTGATTGAATGAATTTACCTGAAAATAAAAATCATTATCAGAAAGTTTCGTTATAATTTTATGATTGAAAGCATGATTGCCGATTGTATGCCCGTGTGAAATTAATTTTTCTGCAAGAAAAGGATATTTTCTGATGTTATCGCCAACGCAAAAAAACAGCGCTTTAATTTTATGTTCATCAAGTTTTTGTAAAATCAGTTCGGTAGTTTCAGGAATCGGACCATCATCAAAAGTAACAAGAATTTTATTTTTAGTATTCCAAACAGAATTCGGAAAAACTGCTTTCAATAAAAGCGGCGGATTATATAGAAGTTTCATCGTTTGTTTAAAAATAAAAATTCTTGTTAATAAAGATTAAGATAAAATTTATTAACAAGAATTTAAAGATTGAATTTCAAACATGAAATTAAAAATCGAGGAAAAATCCTATTCCGAATCTTTTAACTTTATTGTTAAAATATTTATTGAAAACATCTTTTCCGGTATAATACGAAGCGTAAAATCCTACACCTCTTTCAAGCCAGCTGCCGAATTTCAAACCCGCCATAAAATTGCTGTTGCCGAAATATTCTTCGGCGCCATCCAAATTAAAATGATAATTGAAGAAAATATTTTTGCTATCCGCAATGAAACTTCCTAAAATATCTTTTATCACAAATTCAAAGCCGGTATTGTAAAATTGGTTTTTTAAATTCGTTAATTTACTTTTATGCAATGCCGGATCATTCAATTCAGTATATGCATGAATTGTAAAAGCAGCGCTTGCGTAATAACGAAAATATACATCTGAATTTATTTCGTGACTCAAAGTGAATTCATGAAAATTTCTGTTAAAAGTTCCGATTTGATTTCTTGCAACCGCTTCTTTTTTTGCAAGAAAATATCCGTCAACAAAATGCGCACTGTTGTGTAAAATTCTATATCTCAAAAAATATTTATTTTCTTCATTCGGAGAAAATGAAAAAACAGCATTAGCGGAAAATAATCCATCAAGTGCATCAATTTGGAAAAGGTATTGATCGTAACTTGTAGAAAATGCATATCCCATAAGTTCCGCGCCCAAACTAAATCGAGTTTTTTTGTATTCAAATTCCGCAATATCAATAGTATTACCAATATCAATTTTATAATCAGAAGTTCCGGCATAATGCTGAAATCCCAAACTTGCTTCCTGATAATTAGCCTTAATAGGACGAAAATGCAATTGCGATGGAAAAAAATCAAAACCGGTTTGCGCGTTTATTGGGTTATCAATAAGAAAGGATACAATAATTCCAATAACAAATATTGCTTTCATAACGCCCTCTCATAATACATTAAATCGAATCTTATTATACAATGACAAATTATAATAATATTATCTGCAGATAGGTCTATAATTTTATATAATAAATTTTTAAATTATATCAAATGAAATTCTTATTTGGAGATCAAATGTTTATAAATTATTCTGATATTCCCGGTCATCAAAATCTTTTTCTCGATTATCTTTACGAATTTGAAAATGTTGCTGGCTATTACAAAAAAAATTTCAGAAATGAAGATAATTTTGAAAATCATTTTAATGAAGTTGTTTCATCCTATAAAATCAATAGAAATGAATTATGTAAGATTTTGAAAGATCAATATTCCGGATTTTCACCTTCAATACAAACACAAAATAATATCGAACATTTGTCTTCACAAAAAACTATGGCAATTGTTACCGGACAGCAACTCGGAATTCTCGGCGGACCGCTTTACACATTTTATAAAATAATTACAGCCATAAAACTTGCGAACAATTTAAAAGAAAAATATAATCGCCATTTTGTACCTGTATTTTGGCTTGAAGGCGATGATCACGATCTTGATGAAGTAAGTTACACCAATCTTGTTGATGAACATAACGAACTTAAAGAATTCAAATACATTCATAATTCCGAAGATGAATTTCAAAATCGCGAAAGCGTTGGCGAAATAAAATTCAACAAAAATATTGAAGAAGTTTTAAATGAATTAAAAAACTTTTTACGCGATACTGAATTCAAGCCAAAAGTTTTAGAACTCATCACAAAATTTTATAAAGAAGGAAAAACTTTTAAACAATCTTTTAAAGAATTGATCTTCAATTTTTTTGATGAATACGGACTTTTAATTTTTGATCCGCAAGATCCTGAAATTAAATCTTTGCTTAAACCCATTTTCAAAAATGAAATTGATTCTTTCAGAGAACACACTAACGAGATAGTAAAAATAAGCGCAAATTTGGAAGAAGTTTATCATGCGCAGGTTAAAGTAAATCCCGTTAATCTTTTTTATTACGATGAAGATGGAAGATTTTTAATTGAGCCGGTTGATACCGAAAACGAATTCAGATTAAAAGGTAAAAGAAAAAGATTTTCGAAAAATGATATTTTATTTTTGATCGAAAAACATCCGGAAAGATTTTCACCAAATGTTTTGATGCGCCCTGTTTGTCAGGATTATATTTTACCAACTGCATTTTATATTGCAGGTCCCGGCGAAATAAGTTATTTCGCGCAAGTAATTCCGCTTTACAAATACTTTAAAATTGCTCCACCGATAATTTATCCTCGAGCTTCCGTTACAATTGCTGAAAGATTTATAAAAAAAGTTTTAGAGAAATTTGATCTGAATTACGAAAACATTTTTACTGAGAAAGAAGAATTAATATCAAAAGTGATTAAACAAAATTCGGAAGTTGATGTTGAAGAAGAATTTAAAATCCTCGAAAATAAATTGATTGAAGAAATAGAGAAATCAAAATCAAAATTTATTACGATCGATAAAACTTTAGCTGATCTTTCAGATAAAACCCGTGAACAAATTTTGCAAAATTTAAATCGCTATCACGAAAAAGTTTCGGAAGCCCAAAAAAAGCGGCATGAAATTACTTTAAGGCAAATAAACAAAGCTTATAACATTATGTTTCCGGGATTCAATTTGCAGGAACGTGAACTTAATTTTATTTATTTTGCCAATAAATACGGTCTGGAAATAATAAAATTACTTATGAATGAAATATCAATAAATAAATTTGAGCATCAGATAATTGAAATTTAGAGCGAAGAATATTAAAAAAAGTTCTTACTTTATAATCGATTTGAGTTGATCTAAAAAATCCGGATTGGAAACAGAAACGCATTCAAAATTATTAATTTTTATTTTACTTTCTGATGAAAGTGCAAGCACGGAAAATGCCATTGCTATTCTGTGATCGCCAAAACTTTCAAGCTGTACATTTTTATTTTTTATATTTCCGGATAATTCAAAACCATCTTCAAATTCATAAACTTCTATACCGAGCAGTTTATAATTTTCGCATAAAGCTTTTATTCTGTCGCTTTCTTTTACACGTAATTCTTTTGCATTTTTGATTCTGAAATTTCCTTCGGCAAATAATCCTGCTACTGAAAGCACCGGAATTTCATCAATAATATTCGGAATAATTTCTTCGGGAATTTCAACATTAACCAATTCGCCTGAAGTTATTTTAATATCCCCGATTTTTTCATTCATTATTGAATATTGATTCAATATTTCAATTTTTGCACTCATTCTTTGTAAAATTGAAATTATTCCCGTGCGCGTTTCATTAAGTCCAACATTTTTTATAATTAACTCGGAGCCTTTATTTATAAGGGTTAAGACAATAAAAAATGCAGCGGTCGAAATATCAGATGGAACAAAATATTCTGAAGCAACCGGGTATTTTTTTTTTGAAACTTTAATTATAGAAGAATTATTTTTGAATTCCGGTTCAAGATTCAATAATAATTCGGTGTGATTTCGAGTCGGAATGTTCTCAATTACTTCAGATTCTTCATCCAAATGAATTGCGGCTAATATTATGCTGCTTTTGACTTGAGCTGAAGCAACAGGCATTTCGTATTTGATTGGAGTTAATTCCGATGGAAATATTTTTACCGGTAAAGTAAAATTTTCATTAGATGAAATTTTTGCATTCATCATTTTAAGCGGCTCAATAATTCTTTTCATCGGACGCTTTGAAAGTGAATCATCACCAATAATTTCCGATTCAAAATTTTGAGCAGCAAGGATTCCGCTTATTAACCTTGCGGTTGTTCCGCTGTTGCGGGCATCAAGTTTAAATTCTGGTATTGAAAATCCTTTAAATCCTTTTCCTAAGATTTCAACTTTATTTTCGTGAAAGGAAATTTCACAACCAAGATTTTTAAAACAATTTATTGTAGAATTTACATCTTCTGCATTTGAAATGTTTTTTATTATGGATTTTCCTTTTGCCATTGCTGAAAACATAACTGCACGATGTGAAATTGATTTATCGCCCGGAAGTTCAAGCATTCCGTAAATTTTTTCGATCTTTTGAAATTCCTGAATCATTATTTATTACACCAATCAACAATGATCTTTTCAATTTCCTCTTCGCTTAATGAAGAATTTTCGTACATACCTTTTGATCTTCTTTGACGCAGCGCTTCGTACAAAATAATTGCGTTTGCAACGGAAACATTTAAACTTTGTACCATTCCGAACATTGGGATCTTAAAAACTTTATCTGAAAGTGCTATCGCTTCTTTTGAAACTCCTCGATGCTCATTTCCTAAAACAATTGCAACTTTTTCTGTTAGATCCAGATCAAAAAGATCAACCGAATCATCAACAATTGCGCTTGCGTATATTTTAAATCCTTGTGATCTTAAAGTCAAAAAACACTCTTCAGTATTTTTGAATTTTTCTTTTTCGATCCATTTCGCTGCAGAGCCGGTTGAAATTTTACTCATCTTAGGAAAATTTTCAATAGTGTAAAGCATCCCGATCTTTGAAATTCCTACTGCATCGCAAGTTCGTAGAATCGCCTTAACATTATGCGGATCGTGAATATTTTCAAGCACAACGGTTAAATTCTGTTGGCGGGCTTTAACTGTATCGTAAAATTTTTTTAATCTTTTTTCTGTTTTAAATTGCTTCAAATTATTTATTAAAAATTATTTTATAAGTTTTTTTACCATTAACATTTCTAACAAGTTCAATTGCAAAATGTGCTTGCGGAAGTTTTGCGTAGTATGCAACCAAGTCTAAAGTTTTATCGATGGCAGTATCTTCATCAGGTCCCCAACTTTCACATCCTTTCAAACTCGGGACTTCAGCAGTAAATCCATCCAAAGTTTTCGTAACTATCATATTTAACGTCATCAATAACCTTTACTTTTTTCATTTATTCCCAACACAATGTTAACGCTTGAAGAAGCGCCGATTCTGCTGGCACCTGCATTAATCATTTTTATTGCATCATCATAAGTTCTTACTCCGCCTGATGCTTTAACTCCCATTTTTTCACCAACAACAAATCGCATTAAAGAAATATCAGATTCCGTTGCACCGGATTTGCTAAATCCTGTTGAAGTTTTTACAAAATCCGCCCCTGCTTCTTTAGCGATCAAACAGGCTTTAACTTTTTCTGCATCACTTAGAAGACAAGTTTCTAAAATTACTTTAGTTAATGCTTTTCCCTGCTTTGCCGCCTGTACAACAGAATTTATATCTTTATAAATAAATTCATAATCGCAATATTTCATTTTCCCGATATTCAAAACCATATCAACCTCACCGGCGCCTTTATTTACTGCATCTTCGGTTTCAAATTGTTTTGCCTCTGTAGTTGTAGCGCCCAAAGGAAATCCGATTACGGTGCAGACTTTTACATTAGTATTTTTAAGTTCTTCTCTACACAAACTTACGAAAGAAGGATTTATACATGCAGAATAAAATCCGAATTCTTTTGCTTCGTAGCAAAGTTTTTTTACATCTTCAATTGTTGCATCGGGTTTTAGTAAAGTATGATCAATATATTTTGCAAGTTTTTCTTTTTTTATTTCTGTAGTCTTTTCTTCGGATGTTTCTATTTTTTTTTCTTGTATAGAATAAAATTCATCCAAAATTTTAACAATATTTTCTTCGGATAATTTTTCTAAAAATTCTTTTTTCATTTTAATATTTTTGAATTGTGATTCAATATTCATTTAACTTATATTGTGAACTTCTGTACATGATTTATAAGTATTATAAAGAAGCATGGCAATAGTCATTGGTCCAACTCCACCGGGCACGGGAGTGATATAACTAGATTTCTTTGATACATTTTCAAAATCAACATCACCTGTAAGTTTATAACCTTTTGCTGAATTTTTATCTTCAACTCTGTTAATTCCGACATCAATTACAACAACGCCTTCTTTTACCATATCTTCTTTTATGAAATCAGCAACTCCGATAGCGGCAATTAAAATATCGGCAGATCTTGTAAATTGCGAAAGATCTTTTGCCGCTGAATGACAAACTGTAACAATTGCATTTGCGCCATCTTTTTTTTGCACCATTAAATTTGCAACGGGCTTACCAACAATATTACTTCTGCCAACGACTACAACGTGTTTTCCTTTAGTTTCGATTTTATAACGTTTCAATAATTCCAAAATTCCGAACGGCGTGCAGGGATAAAATGTATCCTGACCAACAACTAATTTTCCAACATTCACCGGATGAAATCCGTCAACATCTTTCAAAGGCGAAATTGCTTCGATAATTTTGTCCTCATTAATATGTTTGGGCAGCGGAAGTTGAACTAAAATTCCGTGATAATCTTTATCTTCATTGTACTTTTGAATTATTTCGATCAATTCTTTTTCAGAAATTTCAGCACTTAATTTTTCACTTTTTGATCGCATCCCGGTTTCTTCGCAGGATTTTCCTTTGCTTGAAACGTAAACTTGTGATGCCGGATTTTCACCGACCAAAATCGTAACCAATCCCGGAATTTGCTTTCCTTCTTCTTTTAATTTTTGAACTTTCTGCTTTAATTCTTCTTTAATTTCAGCAGAAACTTTTTTACCGTCAATTAAGATCATTTTAAAATCCGAATTTTGATTTTGAAAATTAAATATATAAAAATTTCGTGTAAGATTTTAGAGAAGATTTTTTTCTTTTTGAATTTCGATTCCGTAAAAATCTTTTAAATGATTTCGAATTTTTTTGTTGGTTAGAATTTCTTTTTCGAAAGGATTTGAATTTTGCCAGCCGGTTTTTCCCGTTTCCCTGAATCTTTCCAATCTTCGTAATGAGATTTCACAGTAAACCGGATCAATTTCAGATGTGTAACATTTACGTTCATTTTTTTCGCATGCAATTAACGTTGTTCCGGCATGTGCAAAAAAATCAATTACAAGATCATTTTTATTTGATGATGCGAGAATTATTCTTTCAATGGATTTCAAAGGTTTTTGTGCATAGCAGCCGTTAATATTTTCATCCATCCGGTAAAAAACCTGTTGAATATCAATCCAAACATTTCCGCTGCGGATAAATTCAGATTTGCTACGTTCAATGTTCTCTGTAATTTTTCCGTTAACTTTTTTATAATAACCTTTTAAAACTTTTGGAATGTCTGTATATTCGGCATTTACATTAAAAACCGGATTTCCTTTTGTGTAATAAAGAAGTTCTTGTCGTATTGCCATCCAGTTTTTTTGTGTTCCGTATCCACGCTGATTTCGCATAGTTATAAAACTACGCGATTCAAATGAAAATTCCTTCATCATAATTATAAATTCGGCAAACGGCTGAAAATGATTTTTCTGATCTGCACCAAGCCAAATATAAAGTGATGAATTTTCATCAAGAAATTTTTCGGTGTTTAAAATCCAAAGCTTGCACCAATCAATGAAATCTTCAACTCTGTCTTCCCGGAAAGCAACCAGATTATAAGGTGGATCATGGACTGCAAGAGTTGCTTTTTTTTGCTGCATCATTTTTTTTACTGATGAAAAATCCGATGAATCAATGCACGCAATTTTGTGTCCGTTTTTTTTATCAATCCAAATTTCGCCCGACTCAAATCTGCAATAAGGCAAAAAAAGTTTTCGCAGGGTTTCGTCTTTGTCTAATCTCGGCAGAACAATTTTTTTCATCGGCAATTTGCTGGATTTATAATTCAAACTTTTTTGCGTACAAATTCAGGAAGTAAAATTCTTTCAATTTCTAAAGCTTTCCCTGTTGTAGGATCAACTTTTATGAACAGACCGCAAAGATGAACTTGATTTTCGGCGGTTTGATATTTTTGCGGAGTTTGATATAAAAATCTGTTTATCGCAGCTTCTTTTTTCATTCCAATTACTGAATCGTACGGACCTGTCATTCCCACATCCGAAATGTATGCGGTTCCGCCATTTAAAATTCTGTCATCGGAAGTTTGAACATGCGTGTGAGTGCCTATTATTGCGCTTACTCTGCCATCCAGATAATGTGCGAGCGCAATTTTTTCTGCAGTAGCTTCCGCGTGAAAATCCAATACCATAACTTTGGTTTCGCTTTTTACTCTTTCAATAAGCCAGTCTGCACTTCTAAAAGGACAATCTATTGTAGCCATAAATGCTCTGCCCTGCAGATTCATTACGGCAACTTTTCCTTTTTTTGTGTTGGCAATATAATATCCTTTTCCGTAAGTTCCGCGCGGGTAATTTTGAGGACGGATGTATCTTTCTTCTGCTTTTAAATAATCCTGAGATTGATGTTTATCCCATGTATGATTTCCGCCGGTGATAACCATTACACCAAGTTCAAAAAGTTCTCTCGCTTCTTTTTCGGTGCAACCTTTTCCATCTGCAGCATTTTCGCCATTGGCAATTATAAGATCGGCTTTATATTTTTTATCAAGACCCGGCAGCCAGGTTTTGACCATATCTAAACCCGGTTTGCCAATAATATCCCCAATGAAAAGTATATTTATCGGAATCATTAATACCTGTTTTGAAATTTAAATTCGGTTTTTATTATTATACCAAATTTAAATAACTTATTCAAAAATAAAATTAAATTGCAGACTTAAAATTCGTGAATTTGATTTTTTAAATGATTATTGGAAATATTTTCAACTTATATTTACTTGATTTTAATCTATTTCTAAATCTTAATCTTTTTCTAAATCTAAATCTTTTTCTTATTCCGTTGAAATTATTGAGCGAAGTGAAGATTGGTAAAAATGAATTTGAGATTGTGAATCTTCTTTTAATTCATTTTCTTTTTTAAGTTTTTGCGCTTTTAAATTTTCAATCCTGCTTTTGTTCTTTTCGATTTCCTGATTGAATTTATTTAGTATAAAAGCTTTTTCGTTATCGAATTTTTGCTCAATCTTTTGCAATTCTTTTTTGATTGTTAAAGATGAGTTTTCAATTTTTTTTGTGATGTTTGTTTTGATTCTGAATTTATTAAAAACCGTTGCCAGAGCTATCAAAGTTGCAATAATCCATCCGAAAAAGAAAGACGCGCCGCCCCATTTAAATCCGTGCGAAAGCATCATTGTTAATTTTGTAAAAACGCCTTCTGATTCTTTTATTGTAGGATTGTAAGCCATCGAAACAATTCCGCCGATAATTATTACAAGCAGCGCAACAGCGGCATTGTAATACATCGCGCTTAAAAATGATCTTGAAAATTTTAATTTCTCATCAGCATCAATCTTCACTAATTTTTGCTTATCGTTTTCCGTTTCTTTTTGAAGTTTCGCTTCATTCAAAATCAATTCAATTTCTTTTTTCTTTTCTAATTTTTCAATTTCCTTTTCGCTGTGATGCTGTATCCGTAAAATATCTTCGTAACATTCGGCAATTTGAAAATCAAATCTCTCTAATTTTTTTTCAAGCACTTTTTCAAAATCAGTTTGAACAGTAATAATTAGTTCACCGATCTGTTTTTTCATTTTTGCAAAAACATACGGCTGTGCAATTAAATAATAAATGTTTTGCGAATTATGATATTTTTCTTTTAGTTCTTCAAAAAATTTTATGTTTGTTTGAAATTGCTTTGAATAAAATTCGGAAATTTTTAAAGCCGAAAGTTTTTCAAAAAGATCTTCAATTTCTTTTGAAGTGATATTGATTTTTTCTTTTATTGAATTCAGAAATCTTTCTATCAAATCTGAATTTTCCGCAAAACTTACATCAAAAATAATTGACTTCATTTCCGCTTTTTTAATACAAAAATCAAAAAGATTCAGATCACTCAAATCAACTGCTTTAATAATTCTTGCAACATCGTAAAAGAAAATTTCTTTTAAATATTTTTCGTTAAAATCATCGCTGCTTAATTTTGCTGAAATATAAAGCGAAAAATATTTTGCGCAGATCCCGTCATTTTCAAATTCCAGTGCGTCTTCAAGTTTCTTTTTTGCAAAATTGAAATCGCTTGTTCTGATATAATAAGCGGCGTTCAAAATTTGAATGAAGTAATTTAATTTTTGCCTTAACGGATTTATATTTACAAAATGATCGATAAATCTTTGCGCTTTCAGTAAAAGTTCGGTTACAGAAGTTGCGTTTTTGTTTATTTCTCCCAGAAGTACTAACGCCGAAAAAATGTAGATAAAGAATAACCTGTCGTCAAAATTTTTATTGCAAAGTTCAATAAGCTGATCACGGTAATTTGCTTTATCTGATTCATCTTTTGCAATTGCCCATTTGAAGTAAAGATCTTTTGCAATTCTGTAAATATTAAGTGAAGCCGCGTTTATTGCCGCATCTTTTCGCAGCCAGCTTTCATAACTTGTTAAAATTGGAGTTTTATAGATCAGCGAAAAAGGCATCGCTTTTAAAGGAAGAATAAAATCTGAATTGCTTTCAATTTCTTTTGACGAAAAATAATTTGCTTTCTCTTTTAAATCGTTAAAAGAGAAGAAATAATCTTCAAGAAAATTTTCAAAATAGCGGATAGAAATTTCTTTCAATTTTTGCGGTCCGCTTAATTGAGTTTCCTGTTGTTCAATATTTTTTATTTCTTCTTGATTCAATTTATTTTTTATAAAATTATTTTTCAGCCGGATTTATTTCTATGGCAAATCTAATTTTTATTGAAAATTTTGAAATTCCAATTCAATACATTATCGGATAAAAAATCCTAAAGTTGAAAATTACAAAATATTCAAATAAAAAAGCCGGAAATTTCTTTCCGGCTTTCATTTTAAGAACAGGATTTGGAATAAAAAAATTTATATTTCAAATTTTATTCCCTGTGCCAACGGAAGTTTTGTTCCGTAATTTATTGTGTTTGTTTGTCTGCGCATGTAAGCTTTCCATGAATCCGAACCTGATTCTCTTCCGCCGCCGGTTTCTTTTTCGCCGCCGAAAGCTCCGCCGATTTCAGCACCGGAAGTTCCAATGTTTACGTTTGCAATTCCGCAATCACTTCCGCGGGCTGATAAAAATTCTTCTGCTTCGCGCATATCTGTTGTAAATATTGATGATGACAATCCTTGTACAACTCCGTTTTGAAGTTTTATCGCTTCTTTAACATCGCCTGAATATTTGATCAAATATAAGATAGGCGCAAAAGTTTCTTCTTGAACAATTTCAAAATGATTTTCAGCTTCAACAATTGCAGGTTTAACGTAACAATTTGATTCGTAACCTTCGCCGCTTAACACTTCGCCGCCGAATATCAATTTTCCGCCTTGCTGTTTTGCCATTTCCAAAGCTTTTGTAAACATTTCAACTGCGGATTTATCAATTAAAGGACCAACGTGATTTTTTTCGTTAAGCGGATTTCCGATTTTCAATCCTGAATATGCTTTTATTAATGAATCTTTTACTTTATCGTAAATTGATTCGTGTATAATTAATCTTCTTGTTGATGTACATCTTTGTCCCGCTGTTCCAACTGCGCCGAAAACCACTGCTGGCATAGCCATTTGAAGATCCGCATTTGGCGTTAAAATTATTGCGTTATTTCCGCCGAGCTCCAAAATCGCCTTTCCGAATCTTTTTGCAATAACTTCGGCTGCGTGTCTTCCAACGTAAGTTGAACCGGTTATCGAAATCATTGGAACTCTTTTATCATTTAACATTTTTTCGCCGATTGTTGAACCTTTTCCGATTATCAAATTGAAAATTCCTTCCGGAAGATTATTTTCCTTTATAACTTCCGAAATTATATTTTGACAAGCCACTGCGGTTAAAGGAGTTTTTGAGGATGGTTTCCAGATTGTTACATCGCCGCAAACTGCCGCAAGCATTGTATTCCAAGCCCAAACCGCAACCGGAAAATTAAATGCAGAAACTACACCGACAATTCCCAAAGGATGATATTGATCGTACATTCTGTGATTTGGTCTTTCGGAATGCATTGTAAATCCGTAAAGTTGGCGTGATTGCCCAACGGAAAAATCGCAAATATCAATCATTTCCTGAACTTCGCCCCAACCTTCCTGCAAAGATTTTCCCATTTCGTAAGAAACCAATCTGCCGAGCGGTTCTTTGTATTTTCTTAATTTATCACCTATTTGTCTAACAATTTCACCGCGTTTCGGAGCAGGAATATCTCTCCAAATTAGAAACGCTTCTTCGGCTTTTTTTACAACATCTTCATAATCTTTTTCAGATGCTTGATAAACCGAGCCGATAAGTTCTGCATCTGCGGGAGATTTAATTTTTAATTCGCCTTGATCTTCGGTGTGAAACCAATTTTGTCCGGTTGATGCGCCGTAATTTTTTTCTTTAATTCCAAGTGATTTCAAAAAATCCTGTGCAAATCCGGTTTCTTTTACAGTTTCCATTTTAACTCCTTTATACTTTTTTTTACTGATTTCTTTTTTGAAATGAGGAGTATCAAAAAGAAAACTTTGAATAAAACTTTTCTTTTTTGATAAATGATATGAAAGTCTAATCAAATTAAAATAAAAAATCAAACTTAATAAATTAACTTGAATTTGATTTCATTAAGGCAAATTGAAATAATTTTGAAATATTTGAAAGTAATAATCAAATTCCGTATTTCAAATTATTATTGGAGCTAAACTATTCCTAATTTATTTATGTGAAAAATTTCTTTTAATATTTTAAATTATAAATCCGGATCAAGGGATTTCAAAATTTAATTTGATCAGAAATTGATAAAGAGATTTTTAATTAAATTTTCATCTGGATTTCAATTTGCAAATCGTGATTTAAATTGGTAAATTAAGAACACTTTCAACCACGGTAAAAAATGAAAAAGTTCATTATTTTTTACATCTATACAGGATTCAGGATTTTGCGGAGCTATTTTGTCTCCCGCTTCGAAAATGTTTTTTAAATTTCTTCTATTCTCCCCGTAAAATTTTAATTATTTTTTTACACGTTATTCTTGGAGGAGAATATGAATGATATTCTTATAAATCAAAATACGACCGATAACAAAATTTTGCCTTTCGATGTTCATGCAATTCTTAAAAAGAAAATGCTTGTTGATGGATTTGATCTTGTACTTGATCTGAAAAAAAGCAAAGGAACAAAATTTGTTGATGCAAAATCAGGCAAAGAATACGTTGATATGTTTTCTTTTTTTGCTTCTTCACCTGTCGGATTTAATCACCCAAAATTAAGCAATCCGGAATTTATTGAAAAGATCGGAAAAATTGCTTCGCTTAATAAGCCATCAAATTCCGATGTTTACACAATTGAAATGGCTGAATTTGTAAATACTTTTTCGGAAGTTGCCGTAAAAGATGAATTTAAATATCTGTTTTTTGTTGATGGCGGATCTTTAGCAGTTGAAAACGGACTTAAAGTTGCATTCGATTGGAAAATAAAAAGGAATTTCAAAAAAGGATATAAAGAAGAAAAAGGGACAAAGATAATTCACTTCAAAGAAGCGTTTCACGGAAGAAGCGGTTATGCACTTTCTCTTACAAATACCGATCCGAATAAAATTCAATATTTTCCCAAATTTGATTGGCCGAGAATTACAAATCCAAAGATCAAATTTCCTTTAGAAGAAAATTTAAATGAAATTATTGAATCAGAAGAAAAAGCAGTTGCCGAAATTTTGAATGCGATAAAAAATTATCCTGATGATATTGCAGCAATAATAATTGAGCCGGTTCAAGCAGAAGGCGGCGATAATTTTTTCAGAAAAGAATTTTTCGAAAAACTTCGCAAGATTGCAGATGAAAATGAAATTCTGCTTATGTTTGATGAAGTTCAAACCGGTATTGGACTTACAGGAAAAATGTGGGCTTATCAGCATTTTGTAAAACCTGATATTGTTGCTTTCGGTAAAAAAATGCAGATCTGCGGAATTATGGTTACTGATAGAATTGACGATATTGAAGATCATTGCTTTAGAAAATCAAGCAGAATAAATTCAACCTGGGGCGGAAATTTGGTTGATATGGTTCGTTCAAAAAGAAATCTTGAAATTATTGAAGAAGAAAATTTAGTAGAAAATGCAAGGGAAACCGGAAATTATTTGCTTTCTAAATTAAAAGAATTGCAAAATGAATTTAGTAGTTTAATTTCGGGCGCACGCGGTTTGGGTTTGATGTGTTCTTTCGATTTTCCGCTTAAAGATTTAAGAAATAAATTTATAACTATGGCATATAAAGAGCAATTGCTGATACTCTCCTGTGGTGAGCGTTCAGTTAGATTCCGCCCTGCACTTGATGTTACAAAAGATGATATTGATTTGGCTTTGAAAAAAATTAAAAATGTTTTATATTTGATGTATCAAAACCACTAAACATAATACTACTTGCATGATGCGGCTCCGCTAATTTGGAGCCGTTATCATTTTAAAGAATCATTATTAAATTCTTACCGTTATTAAATAAAATAAATTTTTCAAACAAACGAAAACCTCTTAACCGATTTTTTTATTTTCATAAGTCTTTTATAATATTGATTTCCGGAATTTTAAATTCCAATGTGCAAGTATTATTTATTCTAAATTCTAAATTCAAATTTCTAAACTCCAAGTTTAAATTTTTGATTCTGAATTCTAAATCTTTTTGCTTTTCAAATTTTAACTTTCTACTTTTATTCATTAAAATAAATTTGAGATCAGATGAATCCTGTTTTATACATTGTAAGCACGCCAATTGGAAATTTAAAAGATATAACTTTGCGCGCTTTGGAAATTTTAAAAGAAGTTGATTTTGTTTTGTGCGAAGATACAAGGGTCACTTCAATTTTACTTTCGCATTATGAAATAAAAAAAGAATTGATCTCATTTAATGCGCAAAGTGAAACTCATAAAATTGAAAAAGTTATTGAAAGAATTAAAAACGGGAATTCATGCGCTTTAGTTTCTGATGCAGGAACTCCGGGAATTTCTGATCCTGGCGTAAGACTAATTTCTGCTGCAATAAAATCTGATATCGAAATTGTTGCGATTCCGGGAGCAACTGCATTTGTGCCGGCATTAACTTTAAGCGGACTTCCTTCTGATGCTTTTGTTTTTGAAGGATTTTTGCCGCAAAAAAAAGGAAGGAAAAAAAAACTCGGCGAATTGGCAAATGAAGATAGAACAATAATTTTTTATGAATCAACTTATAGAATTGAAAAATTGCTAAACGAATTAAATGAATATATGCCTGAAAGATTTGTCGCGGTTTCAAGAGAAATTACAAAAAAGTTTGAAGAAGTTTGGCGCGGAACTCCAAATCAAATTTTGGAGAACTTAAATGAAAAAGTGATCAAAGGTGAATTTGTTGTGGTGATTTCACCTAAATCCTGGAAAGATCATTCCTGATTTTTTTTATGTTTCAAAAACCATTCGTATAATTCCGGATTGTTATAAGTTTCAGTCCATGAATCATGACCGGCATTTTTGTAAATCGTATATTTTACATTTCCGCCGGTTTTAATAAGCGCAGCAACCATTTTATCTGAATAATAAACTGGAACTACGTTATCTTTGGCTCCGTGAAAAACCCAAAATGGAATATTTTTAATTCGATCAACTTTCGCCGGATCTTCGCCGCCGCAAACAGGAGCAACGGCAGCAAAATATTCAGGATGTTCAATTGCAAAGCTCCACGCGCCAAATCCTCCCATACTTAATCCGGTCAAATAAATTCTTTCCTTATCAATTTTGTAATTTTTCAAACTGAAATCTAAAAGTTCTTTAAGAATTTCAATCTTTAAATTCCAGTAATCATCAATTGGGCATTGCGGTGAAATTGTTATAAACGGAAAATTTTCTTTTTCTTCTACAATTTTTGAAATTCCGTGTCTTTTCAAAATTTCTAAATTTTTTCCTCTTTCTCCTGCTCCGTGCAAAAATAAAATCAAAGGATGATTTGAAATTTTATCATAGTTTTCCGGTAAATGCAAAAGAAAATCAATTGCTTGATTTTTAGAATCTTTGAAATTTTCTTTTTGCTGCTTCACAAAAACTTTCTAAAAATTTAATGATGGCATAAATTTATTTAACAATGATTTCAACTTTTTCAGCGTATGATGATGGTCTGATTCCCGTTCCATATCTTTTTGCATATACAAAAGTGAATTCTGCTCCTAAATAAACAATTTGCGCGGAATAATAAATCCAGACAAGTAAAAGTGCAAGTGAACCTGCTGCACCGAAAGTTGAACCGTAACTACTTTTTGAGAGATACAAACTTATCAAATACTTTCCTAATACGAAAAGTAAAGCTGTAACAAAAGCACCTATTTTAACATCTTTCCAGTCAAGTTCAACATCAGGCAAAAATTTAAATACAATTGCAAAAAGAGAAGTTACCAATACTAATGAAACTATAAGATCAACCAGGATAAAAATAAAGCCCGGCATTGCTAAATAATTACTTAAAAACCCCATAAATCCGGTAATTAATGCACTTATCAATAAAGTAGCAAATAGTAAAATTCCCATACTTATTACTAGCAAGAATGAAAGTAATCTGTTTCTTATTAAAGTTTTTATCGAACTTCCCGGTTTTTGTCTAACATCCCAAATTCTATTTAGAGAATCCTGCAATTCAAGAAAAACCGCAGAAGCACCAATCAACAAAGTAACAAGTCCAATTACGGTAGCTAAAATTCCGGTTGAAGATTCTTTTGAATTTTTTAATGCTTCCTGAACTAAAACCGCACCTTCCTTTCCTACAAAATCTTCAATTTTATTTACGATCTCTCCTTGAGCTGCAGCTTCACCGAAGATCAATCCGGCAACACCAATTGCTATCAATAAAAGCGGAGTTATAGAAAAAACTGTATAAAAAGATAGTGATGCCGCAAGTTTAGGAACCTGATCATCTGACCATTCCGAAAAAGTTTCTTTTATAACTTCCCAAATATTTTTGAATATCATGATTGCTCCATGCTCATATTAATAATTTTTTAAGGATTATGCTTTTTGTTATTTAAAGTAATTTAAATATTTTAACAAACAATGAAAAAATGGTTTTATGCGAAACAATAATGAATTTTTGGCTTATCTTTCCTGGGCGGCGGTTAGTCTTGTTTGGGGAACTACATATCTTGCAATTAGAATTGGAGTTGAAGATATTCCTCCGTTTCTTTTTGCAGGTTTCAGATGGCTTATTGCGGGAATTTTGCTTTTTATTTTTTTGATGCTTTCCGGCAAAAAACTTCCCGAAAAGAAAATGATTCTACACTCCGCAATTGCCGGAATTTTAATGCTCGGGTTTGGTAACGGATTTATTGTAGTTGCAGAAAAATGGATACCCAGCGGATTGACCGCACTTTTTGTTTCAACTTTGCCATTATGGATAATCATAATTGAAGCAATTCTACCGGGAACCCCAAAATTAAATTTAAGAATTGCATTTGGAATTTTAATTGGATTAGGTGGAATTTCACTGATATTTGCAAAAGATGTGATCAGTATTACCAAGGCGGATTATCTGGCAGGATCGGCATTAATTTTAATGGCTGTAATTTTTTGGGCTTCAGGAACAATTTATTCAAAATACAAAGTTAAAAACACAACTCCATTGATGAATGCTGTAATTCAAATGCTGGCAGCAGGTTCGGCACAAACAATTGCGGGATTTTTTCTCGGTGAGTTTCAAGCGATAAATTATTTTAAAGGAGATTCACTTTACGCATTTTTGTATCTGATAGTTTTCGGTTCATTTTTGGGATATGTAGCTTATATTTATGCGATCTCACATCTTCCGGCATCTTTTGTTTCAACTTATGCTTATATAAATCCAATAATTGCTTTGATTTTAGGATGGCTGATTCTGAATGAAAGTTTAAATTTAGTGATAATAATTTCAACTTTGATAGTATTTTCGGGAGTTTATTTGGTTAAAACCGGAAATTCAAAAGCAGCTTTAAGTTTAAAGCAAAAATAATAAATTTGATATGAAAAGTTGGTTAGATCAAATTACCTTTATTTAAGATGCAATTCAGAATTATAAATTAAAATTTACTATTGACAATTAATTTTCAAATCCAGTAATGTTAATTTCTTCAGGATTTACGGCTTTCTTTTTAACAACTCCGATTTTCATTAGTGCATCTTGCGCTGCATTTTGTTCGGCAGATTTTTTATTTTTTCCTTTACCGCAACCGTAACTAACATCATCAATAAAAACTTCAATTGTAAATTCTTTATTATGATGCGGACCTTCTTCATTTATTATTTTGTATTGAGGATTATTTAATTTATTTGCCTGTGCAAATTCCAGCAATTGACTTTTGAAATTTCTGTCAACCAAAAATATTTTATCCTGCAAGCTTGGTTCCAATACTGCTTTTATTATGAATTCTCTTGATTTAGGAAGTCCGGCATCCAAATAAATTGCGCCGATAAGCGCTTCCATAGCATTTGAAATAATAGACTGAATTCCTTTTGGGTTATTTACAAAATTGGTGCTTACAAGCATAAGTTCAAAAAGATTTATTTTTTCGGCACAAGCAGTTAGCGCAGCCCTATTTACAAGCTGTGCCCGGATTTTTGTTAAAAATCCTTCATCTTCATTTGGAAAAGCTTTAAAAAGATATTCAGCAATTACCATATTTAAAACAGCATCGCCTAAAAATTCCAGTCTTTCATTCGATCTTAAATTAAAATCATTAAATTCAGAATATGATCGATGTGTTAGGGATTTGACATAGAAAGTGGGATCTTTTATTTTAAAGCCGATAAGCTTTTCAAGTTTAGATAATTTTTGAGTTAACAGCTTTGCAAATTCATTTGGATAATTTACAAATTTCTTTTTGCTGCTCAATAAACTTAATCTTCTTAAAAAGCTTATCAGCCTTAATTTCAATTATCAACCTTCATATTTTTTAAATAATAAAGATGCATTGTGTCCACCAAATCCGAATGTATTGCTAATAGCATAATTTAGATTTCTTTCGGTTGATTTATTTGGCGAATAATTCAAATCGCATTCGGGATCAGGAGTTTCATAATTGATTGTAGGCGGAACAACTCCGTTTTTAATAGCAAGAATTGTTGCAATTGCTTCAACTGCGCCTGCAGCACCTAAAAGATGCCCGGTCATAGATTTTGTTGAACTTACAATCAAATTATACGCATGATCTCCAAAAAGTGTTTTAATTGCTTTTGTTTCGTTAACATCATTGTACGGGGTTGATGTACCGTGAGCATTAATATAATCAACCTGATCAGGACTGACTCCCGCATCGCGTAATGCTTCGCGCATTGATCTTACGGCACCTTCTCCGCCGGGAGCCGGAGCAGTTATATGATATGCATCGCCAGTTAATCCAATACCGACTATTTCCGCGTAGATCTTTGCACCGCGTTTTACGGCATGTTCATAATCTTCTAAAACTATGGTTCCAGCTCCTTCTCCCATAACAAATCCATCTCTGTGAGCATCAAAAGGTCTTGATGCGGTTTGATAGGAATCGTTTTTGGTTGAAATAGCTTTCATAGCACTGAAACCGCCAATTGCCATTTCTGTAATTGAGGCTTCACTTCCGCCGCAAAATATAAGATCTGCCGATCCTCTTTGAATAAGTATGAAAGCATCTGCAATTGCATGAGATGATGTAGCGCATGCTGAAGTGGTTGCGTAATTCGGTCCCTTAAATCCAAATCTTATTGAAATATGACCTGCTGCAATATCAGAAATCATCATCGGTACAAAAAACGGACTAATTCTGTTAACTCCGCCTTCAATAAAAGCAAAGTGCTGAGTTTGATTAGTAAGCATACCGCCAATTCCGCTTCCGAAAACAACGCCTACTCTTTCTTTATCTAATTCATTTTCATTAAAAGCAGCATCTTTGTAAGCCATTTCGGCAGTAGCCAAAGCATATTGCGCGAAGGGATCCAATCTTTTAACGCCTTTTTTATCTATATTAAATTGTGCCGGATCAAAGTTTTTAACTTCTGCGGCAAATTTCGTGTCAAAACTTGTTGTATCGAATTTTGTTATAGGTCCAACACCGTTTTTTCCTTCAATAAGACCTTGCCAATATTCTTCGGTGCCGATTCCTATTGGAGTGACTGCACCCAATCCGGTTACTACAACTCTCCTTTTACTCATACAAAAATATCTCCGGGGATTTATCTCAAAGAAATAATAATTTGCTTAAAAATATTTTAAGCCTATAATGAAACTGCTCTTAATTTTGGGCAGTTTCATTATATAAAAAATTAACTGTTTACTTTACCTTTTAAATAATTAACTGCATCGCCTACAGTAGCAATTTTTTCTGCTTCTTCGTCAGGAATTGAAATACCGAAAGCACTTTCAAATCCCATAATTAATTCAACTGTATCCAAAGAATCTGCGCCTAAATCGTTTTGAAATGAAGCTTCAGGTGTTACTTGTGATTCTTCTACACCTAATTTATCCATTACTATTTCTTTAACTTTAGCTTCAACGTCCATTTTTTCTCCCGTTTGTTTGTTTTTGTTTTATGAATGTTTTTAATAATTATTAGTTAAACTTCTTTTTTAAATTTTTACATTGCCATTCCGCCATCAACGGAAATTACCTGTCCGGTAATATAATCAGAATCCGGACTTGATAAAAATGCAACGGTTTTAGCAATATCTTCCGGTTTTCCTTCACGTTTTAAAGGCACATTTGTTAAAATAGCTTCTTTTTGTTTTTCATTCAAGGCTGAAGTCATATCGGATAAAATTAATCCCGGAGCAACAGCATTTACATTAATGTTTCTTGATGCTAATTCTTTGGCAGCTGATTTTGTAAACCCGATAACACCCGCTTTTGAAGCTACATAATTTGACTGACCCGGATTTCCGATAATTCCAACAACAGAAGTTAGATTTATTATCTTTCCGTATCTTTTGGACATCATCGGTTTTAATGCTGCTTTTGTATAATTGAAAACGCTTTTTAAATTTGCATTTATTACCGAATCAAAATCATTTTCTGACATTCTTAAAAGCAGATTATCTTTTGTAATGCCGGCATTGTTGACCAAAATATCAACTCCGCTGAAATTTTCAATTGCCGTTTGAACAACTTTTTCTGCTTCGGTAAATGAAGCCGCATCAGCTTTTACTGCAATTGCTTTAACTCCTTTTTCATTTGCCAAGGTTTCTACTTCTTTTGCTGCTTGTTCATTGCTGTTATATGTAAAAACCACATTACAGCCACGTTCAGCTAATTCTAAAACTATCGCTCTTCCGATTCCTCTTGAACCACCTGTTACAATCGCAATTTTATTTTTAAGATTCAATATTTTCCTCGGATTTTTTAATTTTCAAAAATTCATCTTTATATTCCAAGAGTTCTTTAAATCCATCTTCACCGAAGACATGTTTAATTTCTTCTTGAAAAATTTTAAAAAGATCAGCACTGTAAATTTCTTTTTTGTTACAGTAATTCATTCTTTTCAGATGATCTTCATCAATTGTAAATTTACCTTCCCAAATTACCAACGGAAACAATATACAATATAAAGGCTTATATTTCCACTTGTGAACGCCTTCTTTCATTGCAATTTTTTGAAGTGTGCAAAATCCCTGCTTATCCAAAAAAACACATTTTCCGTTGTAAACTTCCGTTCCTACCGCAATCCCGGAAGTAAAATCATCATCTTCGATAGGCTCTTCAAACCAATTTTTAACTACTTTGGTTTGAGAATCGTCCATTTCTTCAATTATTTTATCTTTAATTTTTAAGATATTTTCATGTTCATTAGATTCAGTGTAAACGCCGTAATAACAACATTCGCCGGAACATTTGCAAATATCGCAACCCGGAACAAATTGTTGAGTAAAGATAACCGGATCTATCTTTAATCCTTTTATTATCTTCATTTCATTTTCAGGCATTATAAAAACCTTTCAAGATCAGAATACTTTTCTATTCCGCTAACAGAAACGTTCGGATCTATTCTTTTTACTAATCCCTGCAATACTTTACCCGGTCCGATCTCTATAAATTCATCGGCACCATCCTGAATCATATTTTTAATTGTTTCTTCCCATCTTACGGGAGCTGTAAGTTGCTGAATTAAAAGCGATTTTATTTCTTCTTTATCTTGAACCGGCATTGCGCTTACGTTCGCATAAACCGGAATTTTAGCATTATAAAAATTAGTTTCATCTAATTTTGATTGAAGCTCTTGAATTGCAGGTTCCATTAAAGGTGAATGAAATGCACCGCTAACTACAAGCTCTTTTACTAATTTTGCGCCCGATTGTTTTGCAAGTTCCATTGCTTTTTTTACGCCTTCAACCGAACCTGAAATTACGATTTGTCCCGGTGAATTAAAATTTGCACATTGAACAATTCCTGATTCGGAAGCAGTTTTACAAACCTCAATTAGTTTATCGGATTCAAGACCTACAACTGCAGCCATGGATCCGGGAAATTTTGTTCCGGCTTTTTGCATAGCTACACCTCTTGTTCTAACAAGTTTTACGGCATCATAAAATTGAACCGCACCGGCATAAACAAGTGCGGAGTATTCTCCAAGAGAATGACCTGCTGCCATATCGGCATTTATTGTTCTGATGATACTTGCTAAAACGACACTGTGCAAAAATATTGCTGGTTGTGTATTTTCAGTTTGTTTTAAATTCTCTTCAGGGCCGTTAAACATTATATGTGAAAGTTTCATTCCGATGGCATCATCAGCCATTTGAATCATTTCTTTTGCTTCAACGGAATTTTCAAAAAGATCTTTAGCCATTCCAACAGCTTGAGATCCTTGTCCAGGAAATATAAATGCTCTTTTTCCCATATTATTCCATACTCCAAACTAAGTAAGTTGATCCCCATGTAAAACCAGCGCCAAATGCGGCAAGAATCAAATTATCACCTTTTTTAAGTTTTCCGGCTCTATAATATTCAGTTAAACACAAAGGAATTGTTGCTGCTGTTGTATTGCCGTACTTATCAATATTTATCATCACTTTATCTTTGGTAACGCCCATTCTTTCAGCGGTTGCATCAATAATTCTAAGGTTTGCCTGATGAGGTACAAGATATTTTACATCATCAGAACTTAAATTATTTTTTTGCATTATTTCATAAGAAACATCTGCCATTCCTTTAACGGCAACTTTGAAAACTGCTTTTCCATCTTGAAAAATATAATGCCATTTATTTTCTACTGTTTCTATAGAAGCAGGATTTAAGCTTCCGCCTGCTTTCATATTTAGACTATTTTTTCCTGAACCATCAATATGAAGAATTGAATCAATTACTCCCAAATTGCGATCTTCGGTTGGTTCAAGTAAAACTGCTGAAGCGCCATCACCGAAAAGTACACATGTATTTCTATCAGAATAATCTACGATTGAACTCATTTTATCAGCGCCGACAACTATTACTTTTTTATATCCGCCGCTTTCAACCAAACTTGCACCTGTTCTTAATGCAAAAAGAAAACCGCTGCATGCAGCCGAAAGATCAAATCCCCAGGCATTTTTTGCACCGATTTTTTCTTGTACCAAGCAAGCAGTTGAAGGGAAAAACATATCCGGAGTAACTGTAGCAACTATAATTACATCAATTTCTTCAGGAGAAATATTACGCGTTTGCAATAAATCTTCAATAGCTTTTGCTGCAAGATCGCTTGTGGCGCCGTTTTCCAGCATTCTTCTTTCTTTAATGCCGGTTCTTGTCATTATCCATTCATCTGTAGTATCAACAATCTGTTCAAAATATTTGTTATCTAAAATCTTTTCAGGGGCATACATTCCAACGCCTGTAATAGCGGCGTTATATCTTTTATTTGAATTATTTTCCATATTCTTCCAATGCGAGTTCAATTTTCCGGGTTAAATTTTTATTGTACATTTCATAAGCTCTGTCAACCATATTTTTTATCGCAACAACAGAACTTGATCCGTGCCCGATTATCGTGATCCCTTTAACTCCCAAAAGCGGCACACCGCCGTAATTATCAGGATTTAAAGGCTGCAAAGCTTCTTTTAAAACCCCCTTTAAAAGTCCGACCTTTATTAAATTAAAAATATTCTTTTTAGAATAATCTTTAAGCAAATACTTAAGTAATTTCGGAACACTTTCACCAAACTTTAGAACTATGTTCCCGATAAATCCATCACAAATTATAATATTGGCTTTACCTTGAAGAATATCCCTTCCTTCAACATTTCCAACAAAATTCAAATTAGAATTTTTAAAAAGCGGATAAGCTTCTTTAGTAACTTTATTTCCTTTTTCCTCTTCCTCGCCGGTTGTTAAAAGTCCGACGCTTGGATTAGAAATATTATAAATTTCCTTAACGAAAATTGTGCTCATAACGGCATAACCCAGCAAGTGCTGAGGCTTTGTATCAACAAAAGCACCAACATCAAACAAAGTTGTAACTCCGGTTGAATTCGGCATAAATGTTCCGATCGTTGGTCTTTCCACTCCATTTAATCTGCCTAAAATCAGAGTAGAAGCGGTTACAACCGCACCGGTATTTCCGGCACTTACAAAAGCATCGGCTTTATTTTCTTTAACTAAATTAATTCCGACTACAATAGAAGAATCTTTTTTAGTTTTAACAGCCGTTGCCGGCGAATCTCCCATTTCAATTGTTTCATCGGCATTAATAATTCTCTTACTATCAAAAGTAATTTTATTTTGGTCGAGGATTTTTTGAATTTGCTCTGATTTACCAACCAGAACAATTTCAATATCCGGATTATTTTTTTCAGCTTGAACAGCACCTAATACTGCATTCTGAGGGGCATAATCACCCCCCATTGCGTCAATAACAATCCTGCACTTTGAACTTTTGTTTACCGCCATGAATTATGAAAGCTTATGCTTTAGGGATAAACATAGATTTGCTTGCGTAATATCCGCAGCTTGGGCATGCTCTGTGGTTCAATTTCATTTCACCGCAATTGCTGCATGAAGATAAAGTTGGAGCCTCGGCTTTGTAATGAGTTCTTCTCTTATCTCTACGTGTCTTCGACATCTTTCTTTTCGGATTTGGCATTTCTTATTCCACCATTAGTTTTTGTAAAACAGTAACATTTATTAAATTCTTAAACTCAAATTCTTTTTAACAAACTCGATTAAATTTAAAATCTAAATATAACTTAATCTTTTGTATCATCCTCTTTTTTCTTTTTAGAAAGCAAAGCTTCCCAAATAGGATTGATTTCATTTTCTTTACAATCGCAACTTTCAACATTAAGATCTTTTCCGCATTTCGGACACAAACCTTTGCAATCATCACTGCAAAGACTTTTCATCGGCATAGATAATTTTGCATAATCATAAGCATCCTGAGTCAAATTTATTTTATCATCTTCAGGAGAAAGATAATACAAATTATCAACTTCCTCGCCATTGTCCGTACCGATTATATAAGTAATTATAAAATCAGTTTCAAACTCCGCATCATATTCATTCAAACATCTGTCACAATCGAGTTTTGCCTTTGTATGAAGATTACAATCAAACACAAGCTGTGAATTTGATTTATCCATTTTTACATTAAGTTTTACACCATTGTAAAAAGGATCTCCAAGACCAATCTTTTCAGCCGGCTCTTCAAATTCAAAATGATGAATGCCGTCTGTATAATTTTTTATCTTTATAATCATATTTAAAATAACTTTTTTGGCTTTTTATAAAAAAAAGCATAGAAATATAAAAATCTCTACACTTATAGTCAATATTAGTTATATATTATTGAATAATCACTTAAATATTTCAATAAATAAATTGTAAAAATAATAACCTTTTAAAATACGATTTTTGGCATTTAATTAAAATTAATTAAATTGAAATAAAGAACATTAAGTTCCAAACCGATCGGATTTTTATGCTAATTGTAAAAGATCTAATCAAACAATACAGTAATACCACTGCTTTGAACGGAATTTCGTTTGAAGTTAAACCCGGCAGGATTTTCGGAATTCTGGGGCCGAACGGTGCAGGAAAAACTACCACAATAAGAATTATTCTAAATATAATAAAACCAACTTCCGGATCAATTTCATTTAAAGGAAAATTAATTAATAAAAATTTTTATAACATAATTGGTTATCTCCCCGAGGAACGCGGACTTTACAGAAAATCAAAAGTTATAAATATTATTTCTTATTTTGCCCAACTTAAAAATATTAAAAGCTCCACAGCAGTAAAAAATGCGCACGCATGGTTAGAAAGAATAGGAATTTCAAAATACGCAAACAGTAAGATCGAAGAGCTTTCCAAAGGAAATCAGCAATTAATTCAATTTATAGTTTCCGTTGTTCACAATCCGGAGATATTGATTTTGGATGAACCGTTTTCGGGATTTGATCCGATCAATCAGGAATTGATTCGCGATGTTATTTCTGAATTTCTGGATTCCGGAAAAATAGTAATAGTTTCAACTCATCTTATGGATATTGCCGAAAAACTATGCAGTGATATTTTTCTTATCAATAACGGAAAAGAAGTTTTAAGCGGCGATATGAATTCGATAAAAGAAAAATTCGGAACTAAAATTTACTCAATTGATTTTGAAGGCGATGCAAGTTTCATAGCAAAACTTCCCTATCTCGAAATTTTAAATCTTACAAAAAATAAAGCTGAAGTAAAATTAAAACCTAACGCAGATGCGCACTCACTTTTGTTTACCTTAATTTCACAGCTGAAAATAAATCAATTTGAAAAAGTTGAACCTTCACTACATAATATTTTCATGCAGTCAATTCATCAAAATAATTCAATTTATTACGAAAGACTTTCAGCGTGAAAGAACTCGTTAAAATATTGAAAATTGCTAAATTCGAATTTCTTGAAAAAATAAGGACAAAAACTTTTTTGGTTTTTATGTTTTTATTTCCGGTAATTGTATTAGCCATAAGTATCGTTCCGAGCCTTTTAATAAAGGATAATATGAACGCTCCGAGAATTATCGGAATAATTGACAACACCGAAAATTATTTTTTAAAGTTAATTCAAAAAGTAAATAAATTTGAAAATGAAACTGAAAGGTTCGTTCTTGTAAATTTGCAAAATCCGAATTTATCTGAATCTTCCGAAAAAGTAATTCTTAAAAAAGCCGATAACGATGTATTAAATGGAAGACTTGAAGGATATTTCATTATTAACGAAGAAAATAATTTAACCGAAATAACTTACCGCAGCAGTAATTTAGATAACAGAAAAAATATATTAATCATTCAAAATGCAATAAATGAAATTCAACTTGAAAATAATCTTTTAAAATTGGGAGTAGCCGAAGATAAAATTATTATGGCTGAACCTTCGCTAACTATAAATTCAGTAAAGATACAAAATAACATTGATGAAAATGTTTGGAACGTAAGCATGATCTATATTTCAACAACTGTAATGATAATGCTTCTCTTTACACTCACATTATTTTCAGGCGGAATGCTTGTGCGAAGTTTGATCGAAGAAAAATCAAACCGTATTATGGAAATTCTTCTTTCTAGTTGTACTGTAAATGAACTTCTTACAGGAAAAGTAATTGGATTAGGATTACTCGGGATTTTTCAAATCTCCGTTTGGGGATTTATCGGATTGTTTCTTTTCGGAAATAATTTTATTCCGCATGAAGTTTTTTACAATTTCGGATTAGCGGTACTGTATTTTATTTTGGGTTATCTTTTCTTTACTTCAATATTTGTCGGATTAGGAGCAGTTGTAAATACTGAGCAGGAAGCTCAGCAATTCTCGAGTTATCTTTCAGTTGTTATGCTTGTTCCATTAATTTTATCAATAAAATTATTGCAGCTTCCAAATTCAAATCTTGCAAAAGCACTTTCATATTTTCCATTAACTTCATCGCCGGTAATGTTAATAAGGTCACGAACTCAAACACTTCCCTATTGGGAAATTTTACTGACAGTAGGAATATTATTATTTTCAATTTATATTACGATTAAAATTTCATCTAAACTTTTTCGCATTGGAGTTTTATCATATGGAAAAACTCCTAATATAAAAGAAATTTTTCAATGGATTAAAGAAAAATAATGATAATTCTTTTTTCGGCCGCAGCAGCGCTGATCCCGGTTTTTTTATATCTCGTAATTCTCTGGTGGTTCGATAAATACGAGCGTGAACCTTTCAGATGTATTATGCTTAGTTTTGGCTGGGGCGCAATAGGAGCAATAATAATAACGGTTATCATAAGTTTTATCTTTGAAAAATTTGCAATTCATTTTTTGCCCGCAGCAAAAAACAGCACCATATTTTCCGCAGTAATTGTTGCACCGTTGATTGAAGAAATCACTAAAGGCACTTTCATAAATGCAAAAAAAATAAAAAGAAATATTGATGGAATTACCGATGGCTTAAT
>CBDUBH010000029.1:0-36131 GCA_965365345.1 uncultured Melioribacteraceae bacterium | reverse complement strand
GCGGCTGTGGTGTAATTCCTGAAGCAAATGATGCAACATCGGCTAAAATTACTTTGTGTAAATTCCACAAATTTGTATTTATAGCCATTGAGTTGTTGCTGCTTATCAAAATCTGTTCTTCCAGTTCATCGCGGTAAGAAGACAAAATTGAATCAACTTTTTTACGCTGATCTTTACTTAGATTTAACGCGGTAACAAATTGCCCGAGTTCTTTATGATCATCTTCAAATTTGTTATCAACAATTTCAAGGTTATTGTAATTGTCATCATTAAAATCAAGCTGAATGAATTTATCGCGTTCATCATTTAAAGGAAGTCTTCCTTTAAAAGCGAAATCGAAAATATCATCGTTTGTAAGTCCGACTTTCCCTAAAAGCGAATAAAGATTTTTTGTGTAAAATCCGGCGAGATTTAATTTTTGTTCTTCAACGATTTTGCTCAAACTTTTTTCTTTAAATATAAAAATAAGCAGAACCGTTAAAAAGATCGGGACTAAAATCAAAAGCCATTTTTTTAATGATGAATTCATTTTTAGCTTTCAGCATTCAGCTATCAGCTTTCAGCTTTAAATTTATTTTAAAATAAAAGTTTCCGGATTGAATTTATTTCAATTAAAATTGATCAAAAAATTTTTCTTTAAATGAATTTTGAATTTCATAAAATCAAAAATTCTACATCCAAAATTCTGCATTCATTCAAAGTTCTTTTTCAAGCGGCTGAAGTAAAATTTTCAGAAGTTCGCGCGCTCTGAATATCCTTGATTTTATTGTTCCGACTTCACTTCCTAAAATATCTGCAATTTCTTTATAACTTAATTCTTCAATTTCGCGCATTACAAGCGGCTTTTTTAATTTTTCTGGAAGCCGTGCAATTGCGTTTTGCAAAATTTCTTTTGTATCAACATATTCAGAGGAATATTTCGGTCCGCCGCGGCTTTCTTCGTAATCGCTTATCGGAACAAAAATGCTTCTTATTTTAACTTTGCGTAAATAATCACGACATTTGTTAACGGTAATTCTGTAAAGCCAAGTTGTAAATTGCGATTCGTATCTGAATTCTTTTAGTTTATCAAAAACATTTATAAAAACTTCTTGAGAAATATCATCAACAAGATCGAAATTATTTACGGTAACATAAACAAGATTTCTTACTTTTTCTTTATGTTTTAGCATCAGATATTTGAAACAAACTTGCTCGCCTTCATTGAACCTTCTGATAAGATCAAAATCATCATCTTTGATGCTGGGCGGTTTTTTTTCCGCTTTTAAATTTTTGTTTTGATCGTTTTCCATTAATTTAGACGCTTTATATTATAAAGAGTTCCATTTTATACAAATTTAACCGATTATATCTTTTATTACCGAAAATTACTTTTTTATATTTCCAAACACAAAAAATATAATATAATTATCAATAATTTGTTAAATAAATAAGATATTTTGCTTGCTTTAAACTCACCATCTAATTAAATTTAAGCAGATAAATAATATGGAGATTTTCAATGAAAGTTAAAACTCACGAAAAATACAACGCTGTTGTACTTGAAATTAAAGGAAATGTAATGGGCGGTCCTGAAGCAGCGGAGTTTCAGGAAATGATCAAAAATTTGGTTAATGAAGGTAAAAAGAATATTGTAATTGATTTGGGCGATGTAAAATTTATGAACAGTTCAGGCTTGGGAATGTTGATCAGCGGTTATACTTCAATCAAAAATGCCGGCGGTGAATTTAAACTTGCAAACGCAACCGAAAAAATTCAAAGTCTTTTCGTAATGACAAAATTGATAACAATCTTTGAAAACTACGATTCAGTTGATGAAGCAGTAAATGCTTTTTCAAATTAATAAATTATAGATGATTTGATAATAAAGATCTTTTAAATTAAAGCTCTTTTTACTGATCATTGTTTAGATTTTTTTTAGAATTGCTCCGGATAATTTCGATTCGGAGTTTTTTCTTTTAAACCGATTTGCTTTTTATTTTAGAAGTTTTTCTGTTATTTTACAATTTCAGTTTTTGAAATTTGAGGTTAAAATGAGCGTTTCAATATTAGTCGGCAGCCAGTGGGGCGATGAAGGTAAAGGAAAAATTGTTGATATTTTAAGCGAAAGGTACGATATTGTTGCACGTTACCAGGGCGGAGCAAATGCCGGACACACCGTAATTATTGGCGATAAACAATATATTTTACATTTAATTCCATCCGGAATTTTACGCGAAAATTGCATTTGCGTTATTGGAAACGGAGTTGTAATTGATCCTAAAGCTTTGCTTGATGAAATTGAACTTTTAGAAAAAAATGATATTAAAATTTCGGGAAGATTATTTATAAGTCATAACGCTCATTTGATAATGCCGTATCACAAACTTCTTGATTCAATTCAAGAAAGCAACGGCGTAAATAAAATCGGAACAACAGGACGCGGAATTGGTCCTTGTTATATTGATAAATACGCGCGTAAAGGAATTAGAATAGTTGATCTTTTGGACAGAGAAATTTTAGAAAAGAAGATAAGAGAAAATTTAAACGAAAAAAATAATTTACTTACAAAAGTTTACAATGTTGAAGAACTTGATGTTGAACAGATAATTAAAGAATACACAGAATTTGATAATAAAATTGATCAATATGTAAAAGATGTTCCGATGTATTTAAATCATGCTGCTGAAGAAGGAAAATCAATTTTACTTGAAGGCGCGCAAGGTGCTTTGCTTGATGTTGATTTCGGAACATATCCTTTTGTAACTTCATCAAACCCTACTTCCGGCGGAGCTTGTACGGGAACCGGTTTGCCGCCGAACAAAATTGATGATGTGATAGCGATCGTTAAAGCTTATACAACTCGTGTAGGGAACGGACCTTTTCCTACTGAACTTTTAGATGAAACCGGAGAAAAATTAAGAAAGATCGGTGCTGAATTTGGCGCAACCACCGGTAGACCGCGCAGATGCGGCTGGTTCGATGCGTTTTTGGTAAAATATTCCTGTATGGTTAACGGAATTGATTCAGTTGCAATTACCAAACTTGATGTGCTAAGCGATTTTGACGAAATAAAAGTTTGTACCGGTTACGAAGTTGATGGAAAATTATTAAAATCATTCCCAACTGATTCAAAAACTTTGGAAAAAGTAAAACCCGTTTACGAAACTTTGCCAGGCTGGAAAAAAGATATTTCCAAAGCAAAATCTTTGGATGAACTTCCGCAGGAAACAAAAGATTATTTGAAATTTATTTCATCGGAATGCGGATTTAAAATGAGCATAGTTTCAGTCGGACCGAAACGCAGCGAAACAATTGTCTTATAAGAATTTGAGAAAGTATGAAATTTAGAACTTAGAACTTAGAATTTAGATTCAGAAATTCCCGCTTAGTGCGGGAATTTTTTTAAACTTTTAGCACTACGTGAAATAATAATTTCAGAATTGTTTCGAAAAATATTCATGATTGTATATCTTTTAGTTCAGCAAAATCAAAATTAGTTTAAATTTTAAGCGAATTTGAAATTTCTCACTTTCGGCATAAAAAATGTATTAAAGATTTAAGTTTCAATAAGTTGTTTTTAAAAAGAGGCAAAGTCATGAAAAATCTATTGATAATTATTTTACTTATTCTTCCCGTAATTTGTTTTGGTCAAACTCCAGGAAATTTTGCTCATCCGCATGAAGATCCTAACAAAATAATTTTGGAAAATCTAAAAGAGATGGAAGATCTTTACATTTCAAAATTAAATAAAACAGAAAAAAGACAAGCATTAAGATTGATGAATGAAACAATTCACTTGATAAAACAAAGGAATGAAAAGAGTTTTGTAAATCCTTTAATACTATCGAATGAAACTATTGTAATGTTGATTAATGAAATGAAATCAATTTCGGGCGCTGATGAAAAAACTAATTTACTTTTGACATTTGTTCCGCATGGAATGATGCTTTCATCGCAAGTAAAAGAAATTTTGGAACTTTATAATTTTGATTCACATAAAATTGAAATGATAAAAAGCATTTACAAATTTGTTTATGATAAGCAAAATATGTTTATGGTTCTTTCTTCGTTTAGTTCATTTGATAAAGAAGAACTTTTGGAATATTTCAGAAATAATTGAAAGGAAATTTCATTTTGATTTTTTAAAGGTGGAATAAAAAATATAAGATTAAGAAATTTTGTGATGAAATTTCTCAAGAGTATGTTTAATTTTTAAAAATATTTTGAATTTCTTTAATCTTTCAGCAAAAAAGATTCCGGGCAACCTGGAATGACTGTCACTTATTGTCATCGCGAGGACTGAAAGGACGTGGCGATCTAAGGTTCTTAAAATAAAAAATCCTGCAATGCAGGAGGAATAAAAAAGATTCCCCCGATTTAATTGGGGCAGGCTCACAAGCCGCAATGACGTTTCATTTTGTCATATCGAAGTAACGAAGTTGCTGAGATATCTTTTAAAAATAATAATGAATAATTAAGAATTAAGATTTCTCGTTTCGATTAAATAGGGGTTAGAAATGACAAAGTTCAAGTTAAAAATAAAAAGTGCCGAAGATTTCTCATCCTGCGGATTCGAAATGACAACTGCAATTTTGAATCTTTGAATCTAATGAAATATATTAAAGATTGCTTCGTAGCTTCGCTCCTCGCAATGACATTTATGGTTTTGATTCTTTTCATCTTTTAATTTTATTCTCCTGTTTTCCACTTTCCAATTTAAATTTCGTAAATTATATTTGAAAAATTATTAACAAATTTGGGCTCTATTTGAAATTTCGTTTCTTTTTATTTGTTTCGGCAATTCTGTTTACAATGCTAATTCAACAGACTTATTCATATTTCCGGAAAGATAATTTTTCCGTGAATGTTGTATATCCGGGTCCATCAGAAAAAATTGCGCTAATGGATAAGCCGCTTTTTTTATTTGGAACGGTTTCGCCAAAAGAAGCAAAATTAAAAGTGAACGGAGTTGAAGCAGAAGTTGATGCCGATGGCGCATTTTTGGTTTACGCCCCTGTAATTGTTACAGATGAAAAAGATGGCGTATATTTCAGAGGAAAATTTGTTTTTAAAATTACAAGCGAAGAAAGAGAAAAAGAAGTTGAAAGATTTGTTTGGGTAAGACTTCCTTCAAAAACTTCACCGGTTGATTATTTAGGATTTGATAACAGCTGGAGATTTCAACCGAATCAAAATATAGAATTGCAAACCGGTGAAAATGTTGATGTTGAATTTAAAGCAACTCCCGGCTGTAAAGGATTTTTTAACGTTGAAGGGATCAATAAAGATTTTCCTTTGGTTGAAACTTCAATTGTAAATTCATACGATTGGGCTGAAGCAATTTTCGGCAGTGGATTTTCAAGTAAAGGAAATACGATTGAAGGAATTTATAAAGGACATTTTTTCGTAAATCAGAAATTAAGCAATGCGAAAATCACGGTTACTTTAATTCATCCGAAATTCGGAAGAATAAAACAAACCGCTTCGGGAAGCGTTTCCACAATTGATAATCAAATGCACAGAGTCGTGCAAATTAAACACGATCCGAATTTGACAGTTGGAAGATTTGGTCCGGCAAAAGGTTATAAATTATTTTTGCCCGAAGGCGTTAAACTTGAAATTACCGGAAGAGAAGGCGAATGGCTTCGCGCTAAACTTTCAAATTCTCAAAATATTTATATTCCGAATGGTTCTTTTTACAATTTGCCTTTGGGAACTCCGCCGCCGAAAAGCGGAATTCAAATTATACGCACAAAAGAATTTGAAAAATTTTCATCAGTTCAGCTTTCATTTTGGGAAAAATTGCCTTTTGAAATTATTCAGCAAAATGATCCGCAAAAAATTGAAATGAATGTTTTTAATGTAAATTCAAATATTGATTTTGTTTTTTACGATAGAAAAAGCGATTTCATAAGGGAAATTCGACATTCACAACCAATTGACGGAGTTTTAAAAGTTGAAATTTATCTGAATCAAAAAGCGCATTGGGGATATTCAACTTTTTATGATGGAAATATTTTAAATCTGAGAATTAACAAGCCCGCAAAAAAGAACAGCAAATTTTTGTTCTGGCAAAATCAGTTGGAAAACAGAATTATTGCGATTGACCCGGGACATTCAGCAGATGATGGTTCGATCGGTCCGCGTGGAACAAAAGAAAAAGATGTGAATTATCAAATTTCAGTAAAGTTAAAAGAAATTCTTGAAGATGCCGGAGCAACAGCTTATTTAACTCGCGGAAAAGCTGAAGATCTTCCTTTAAATCAGAGAAAAGCAAAAGTAAATTCTTTTAATCCTGAAGTTACAATAAGCATTCATAATAATGCGGTTCCGCAAAGTGTAAATCCGCTTGTTCATAACGGAAGTTCGGTTTATTATTATTTTCCGCAAGCTTTGCCGCTCTCAAAATTTGTTCATCAAAAATTTTTGGAAAAATTGAAGCTGAAAGATTTCGGTTTGTATTGGGATAATTTATATATGACAAGAATTACCGAATCAATTTCAATTTTAGTTGAACCGGCTTTTATGATTGTGCCGGAGCAGGAAAAATTATTACGCGATGAAGAATTTCAATATAAAATTGCCGAATCTATTTTTGAAGGAATTGAAAAATTTTATGAGGAATATGCCGAGTGAAAAATAAAAGTATTCCTTCATCATTATATCTAAAAGTGATTTTGTTAATTGCCGCGCTTGCAATTTCGGCTGGAACTCTGCTTTACACGCAATCGCTCGTTTCAAAATTGCAAAACCGCGAAAAGCAAATTGTAGAACTTTACGCAAAAAATCTGGAATATCTTATAAATGTTGATGATCCTAATACAAATCTCACTTTCATTTTTGAAAATATAATTAAGCCGATCGATTTTCCAATGATTTTAACTGATGCAAATAACGAAATTAATTTAGCAGATCCGGCAAGTTACAGGAATTTGAAAATTGATTCAACATTAACTTTTGAAGAGCAGAAAAAATTTCTTCAAAAAAGAATTAAGGAAATGGATGCAATAAATCCGCCGATTGCCGTAACTTATAACGATAGCATAGTTTTGCAAAGAGTTCATTACGGCGATTCTCAACTTGTAATGCAGCTGCGGAATTATCCTTACTTACAAATATTTTTTGCAGCAATGTTTATTTTGATCGGGTACATAAGTTTCAGTTATATAAAGCGAACCGAGCAGAGCAGTATTTGGGTCGGTATGGCAAAAGAAACAGCGCATCAATTAGGAACTCCAATCTCAAGTTTGATGGGCTGGGCGGAAATTTTAAAAATGAGTTTTAAAGATCCCGATAGAGTTTTAGATATTTCCGATGAAATTAATAATGATCTGGAAAGATTGAATAAAATTACAAACAGATTTTCTAAGATCGGCTCAACTCCGGAATTGAAAAAAGTAAATATTTTCAGTGAAATAGAAGATACTATCTTGTATTTCCGAAGAAGATTGCCTCAAACCGGAAAAAACGTTATGCTTTCAGTTAATGGCGAGCGCGAAGTTTATGCTGAAATAAATAAAGATCTTTTCGGCTGGGTAATGGAAAATTTAATTAAAAATGCACTCGATGCGATCGAAAGTAAAAAAGGCTCAATCGAAATTTTTGTCGAGCAAAATCTTAAACATGTAGAAATTGAAGTTAAAGATTCCGGAAAAGGAATTGATATTAAAAGAAGAAAAGATGTTTTTCGTCCCGGTTACAGCACAAAAAGGCGAGGCTGGGGATTAGGATTAAGTCTTTCAAAAAGAATTATTAAAGAATATCACGGCGGAAAAATATTTGTAAAAAATTCATCTCCTGAAGGTACAACTTTCAAAATAATTCTGAATAAATCCGTTTGAGAAATTAAAGATTAGAAAGATAAAAAGATTCAAAGATTCAAAAATTGCAGTCATTCCGGCTTGCCCGCCTTAGCCGAAGCAATTCGGACAGGTCCGGAATCTTTTTTCATTTCAATCCCGATTTAAGTTGCAGATAAATCTTTGCATTTAAAATTTCTACCTTACAAAAGTGTTGTTCGCTCAATTTCAAAAAATAGTTTCTATTTTCGAAAATCTAAATTCAAATTTTAAATTCCAAACAGAAAAATCTTTGCTTTAATTTCCGGCAAATCTTAAATAAAATTATTCCTTTTACAATTTTCAATTTGCTTTTGAAAATAAACTTGAAACCTCATTTCAAATTAAAATAAATTTCGAAATTAACTTAATTAAGCAATAAAATTATTTTGAATTTAAAATGAATATCATTATTATTCAAACTTAATTGATCTAAAAGATAAAAACCGGGTTGGCAATGAAAAATATAATAATATTAGTTTTACTATTATCCACTTATCTTTGCGCAAATAACAAAGAAAAAGAAGATACTGTTTACTTTAAATGGATTCCAAAAGGCGTTGCGGGATTGAACGTAAGTCAAACTTCATTTACAAATTGGAGCCAGGGCGGTGAAAATTCCATTGCCTGGGTAACAAAAGAAAATTTCGGTTTATACTACAACGCAAAAGTGTGGCGTTTTAAAAATGATCTGCAACTTGCATTTGGCAGAATGAAATTAGGAGAAGCAAAATACCGCACTGTTGAAAATGATCTTTATCTCGAAAGCGTTTTTACAAAACTTATCGGCTGGGATATTGATCCTTATTTTTCAAATACAATTAGAACTACAATTACAACCGGATATAAATATACAGATTCATCAGAAACCAGGATTGCCGATTTTTTTGATCCGGGTTATGTAACACAAAGTTTAGGATTCAATTATAAAGAAGGCGGATTTTCATCAAGAATAGGAGTTGCGCTTCAGGAAACTTTTACTAATAATTACCGGGAATATTCCGATAATAAAGAGACATTGGATAAACTCGAAGCTTTCAAATTGGAAACCGGAATTGAATCGGTTACAGATGCAAAATATGAACTTGATCAAAATGTGCTTTTTAACAGTAAATTGAGGTTGTTTACAAGATTTACGAATATGGATGTTTGGGATGTAAGATGGGATAATTCAATTACTGCTAAGATAAATAAATTCGTTAATGTGAATTTCAATGTTTTGATGATATATGAAAAAAGTCAATCATACAAAACACAATTTAAAGAAGCATTACTTTTAGGTGTAACTTATTCATTTTTCTGATCTGGCGGAATTTTTAATTGTAAAATAAACGATTCGGATATTTAATTTATAAAAATTTGGAAATCTGAAATTTAATTGCTAAAATTTATGCAACAGGGCGCAGCATATTTTTCCGGCAATTTCATTTTTAAAAAAAATGGGGAAAAATAATTTTATTTTCCGAGAATGTGCTTAATCAAAATATATTAATTAATATAAAGCGGTTGAAAAAAAGTTAAACTGGGTCTTTATTTGACTTCATAATGAAAAGTACGCCTAAATTAAACATAATAAGGGAAATTGAGGAGTTTAACAGGTGTTTGGAGGAATTGGCTAGCGGCAATTTCGAAAAACTCGGCTCCGAAAAATGGATAAAGGAAAATTCAACTCGATTACAAACCGTAATTGATTCCCTTCCACTTTATATTTTTTATAAAGATAAAGAACTTCGCTTAACAAAAATCAATAAAAGTTTTGCCGAAAGCGCCGGAATTCCCCAAGATGAAATTCTAAATAAAACTTCAACCGAATTATTTCCGAATCTTCCCACTCATTATATTGAAGAAGAATTAAATATAATAAAAACTGGAAATCCTTTAAAAGAAATTAAAGAGTTTTTCTTTTTTAAAGATGGAATTCACTGGCTGCAAGTTGAAAAATTTCCTTTTGTTTCAGAAAGCGGCGAAGTTACAGGAATTGTGGTTGTTGCATTCAAAGCCGAAGATTCTCTGCTAACAGAAGAATCCGTAAATGAATCCGAAGAAAAATACATTTCGCTTTTCAATAATGCTTTTGATTGTATTTACATAATGGATTTTGAAGGCAATTTTTTGGATGCCAACAAATCCGCTTTGGATCTTTTCAAATTCGATAAAAACGAAATTATAAAATTAAACATTAAAGAACTTCTTAATCCCGCGCAGATTCCTTCGGTTGAAAAAACAATTGAAAAAATTAAAAGCGGTAAAGAATTCGACTCGCCTTTAAAATTGAAATTAAAAAATAAAGAAGGCGAATTTGTTCATATAGAAACTAAATCTTCGGTAATAAATCAAAACGGAAAACCATATTTAATACTGGGAATTGCGCGCGATATCACCAAAAAACTTTTGGTTGAAGAAGCTTTGCGAAAATCTGAATTGATCTTCCGATCAGTTTGGGAAAATTCCGTTGACGCAATGAGATTAATTGATGATAACGGAATCATAATTTTAGTGAATGATGCTTTTTGCAAAATGTCAGGCAAATCTCGCGAAGAACTCGAGGGCAAACATTTTTCGGTAATTTATAAAAATAAAGATGGTGAAGATCTTCTAACAAATGTTACTCATCATTTTGTTGAAAAAGAACTTGACCTTTGGAACGGCAAAAAAGTTTGGTTTGAACTTTCAAATACATTTTTAGAATCTTCGGATTCATCACCGCTTTTGTTTTCGGTTTTCAGGGATATAACTTCACGCAAAAAAATTGAAGCCGAATTAAGAACCGAACGCGATCTTATAAAAAGTATTTTGGAATCTTCGCCTTATGCGGTTTTATTTCTTGATGCCGAAGGAAAAGTTATTGATTACAACAAAGTTACGCGCCAGATCCTTGCTTTTGATAATAAAGAAATGCTGCGCGGAAAATCAATTCTGGATTACGTTCCGGAATATCAAAGGCAAAAAGTTAGAGAAGTTTTCAAACGCACTGTTGAAACCGGAATTGTAAAAGATTTCGAATTCACTTTGATAAATTGTCAAATGGATGAGCTTATAATTGAACTTTCTACAAATTCAGTTAAAAACGAAATTGAAAAAACGACATTTATCATTGCTATTTTGCGCGATGTAACACAAAGACGCTCAGCCGAAAAACAGTTGCGTGAAAATTCAGAAGAATTAAAAGAACTTAATGCTTCAAAAGATAAATTCTTTTCGATAATTTCTCACGATTTAAGAAGTCCGTTTCAGGGATTGCTCGGACTTTCAGATCTGCTTGCAAGCGACAGCGAAAATTTATCACAGGAAGAAGTTGTACTTATTTCAAGATCAATTAACAAATCTTTGAAAAATCAGCTGAAACTTCTCGAAAATCTTTTGCAATGGTCAAGAATGCAAACCGGAAGAATCAGCTATGAACCGGAAAAATTGAACATTTCGGAATTGGTTGAAGAAACTTTCATTTTACTCGGCAGCAACGCAGCTAACAAAGGCATTGAATTTATAAATAATGTGCAAGGCGAAAAATTTGTATATGCAGATGTTTCAATGATAAGTTCAACTTTGCAAAATATAATTAATAACGCAGTTAAATTTACAAATCATAACGGAAAAGTTTGCGTATCGGTTGAAGATAAATTAAGTTTCTTTGAAGTTCACATTGCCGATACGGGAATTGGAATGTCAGAAGAAGATAGAAATAAACTTTTCAGAATTGATCAGCATCACACAACAGCCGGAACCGAAAATGAAACCGGTACCGGACTCGGTTTGATCTTATGTAAAGAAATGATCGAAAGAAACGGCGGCACAATAAAAGTTGAAAGTGAATTGGGCAGAGGCACAACATTTTCATTTACACTTCCGAAATTTCCCGGAAACGGAAACTCCAAAACAGAAACTCCAAACCTGAAATTCGCTCCGAAACTCTCGGTTAAGTAAATTCAAAGATTCAAAAACCATAAATGTCATTGCGAGGAGTCCCTAATGGGACGACGAAGCAATCCCTGTTTTATATTTTCTAAATTATAATTTTATTATTTATAAATTAAAAGATCATAAACGATTAGAAAGATTTAGAAAGATTTAGAAAGATTAGAAAGATTCAAAGATTATAGGCTAAAGAATGTTGTTGTCATTCCGGCTTGTCCGGAATCCTTCCTTTTCTAATAAAAAAGATTCTCCCGATTTAATCGGGACAGGCTTAACAAGCAGGAATAACAATTATTGCTAAATCTTTTTAAATTATATCCTTTTATTTTTCCAATTAAAAATTTTTCATTTTTCATTCGTCCATTTTTAAATTTTCCCATCCTTCCATTTTCCGTTTTCAATTGCTATATTAAATTTCACGCAAAATTTCAGGAAATCTAAATTTTAGGAAATGTAAATTATGAATGGAATCAGTCCGTTAAACGCAGGCGATTATTTCGGTACGCGACTTCAAAAATTTCAAAAGCTTATGCCTTTTAAAATCCGCGATATTTTGCTGGTATCAAGTTTATATGATTCATATCTTTTTGAAGAAGACGGCAGATTATATGAATTGATCCGTAAGGAATATCTGGGCTTGAATTTAAACCACTCGCCGGAACTTACTCACGTTTCAAGCGGAAATGATGCGCTTCAACTTTTACAGGAAAAAAATTACGATCTAATAATTACAACTCTTCATATTGAAGATATGCATGTTGTAAGATTTGCAAAAGCAGTTCGCGAAGCCGGATTTAATATGCCGATCGTACTTCTTGCGTATGATAATATCGAAAGAAAAGATCTTGTTTCAAATTACGATACTTCAATTTTTGAAAGACTTTTTATTTGGGAAGGCGATTACAGATTAATTATCGGGATTGTAAAATCCGTTGAGGACAGATTAAATGCCGAACACGATATAAAAGTTATGGGAGTTCAATCAATAATTTTAATTGAAGATAATGTGCTTTTTTATTCTTCATATTTGCCGATGATCTACACCGAAATTTTTCAGCAATCGCAAAGATTGATCACCGAAGGATTGAACTTGACTCATAAATTTATAAGAATGCGGGCGCGTCCTAAAATTTTGCTTTGTACAAATTATGATGAAGCCTGGGCGTATTTTGAAAAATATTCCGATTACATAATGGGCGTAATTTCGGATATCAACTTTAAAAGAAACGGAGTAAAAGATCCCGAAGCGGGAATTAAGTTTGCGCAAAATGTAAAAGCAACTTACGGCGATATTCCGGTTTTGCTTCAATCAAGCAATAAATCTCATGCGGAAACCGCAAGAAGAATCGGCGCGTCTTTTATCGTAAAAGATTCTCCGCGTTTGCTTAACGAACTTCGCGAATTTATGGTGGAAAACTTGGGATTTGGAGATTTTACTTTCAGAACTGCTGATGGAACCGAAGTTGCACGCGCAAACAATTTAAAAAGTTTGCAGGAAAAACTTGAAATTGTTCCAGAAGAAAGTATCGTTTATCACGCATCACGAAATAATTTTTCAAACTGGCTTAAAGCAAGAACCGAATTTTGGCTTGCGCATAAATTACGTCCGCGTAAAGTTTCTGATTTTGCAACAGTTGAAGATCTGCGCAAAAATCTTATCAACACTTTAAAGCAATATTTGGAATTACGAACACGCGGAATTATAACTGATTTTTCGCCCGAAACTTTTGATATCAAAAACAGCTTTTCGCGAATTGGCGGTGGATCGTTAGGCGGAAAAGCGCGCGGGTTAGGATTTGTAAATCATATAATTACAAATTTTGATTTTGCCGATAGATTTCACGGAGTCAAAATTTTTGTTCCCTCTGCAGTTGTTTTGGGAACTGAAGTTTTTGATCAATTTCTTGAGGAAAATGATCTTTTGAATTTTGCTTTCAGCACAAAAAATGATGATGAATTGGATCAAAGATTTCTTGAATCAAAAAATTTCCCAAAAGAAGTAAGAAAAAAACTTCAGCAATTTTTGGATATTGTAAAAGTTCCGCTTGCCGTTCGTTCATCAAGTCTTTTGGAAGATTCCCAATTTCAGCCGTTTGCCGGAGTTTACAGAACTTATATGATACCAAACGAAAATGAAAGTTTGACCGTACGGCTTCATCAATTAATCAGTTGTATAAAATTAGTTTACGCATCAACTTATCACAAATCTTCAAAAGATTACATGCGCGCTTCGCCTTACAGACTTGAAGAAGAAAAAATGGCGGTTATAATTCAGGTAATGGTAGGTTCATTAAGAAATGAAGGTAGATTTTATCCCGATTTTGCGGGTGTTGCAAAATCGTATAATTTTTATCCCGTTTCGCCGCAAAGTTCATCAGATGGAATTGCTTATGTAGCCTTGGGTTTGGGAAAACAAGTTGTTGAAGGTGGAAACGCAGTTAGATTTTGTCCGAAATATCCGCGTCATTTACTTCAATTTTATTCAACGCAGGAAACAATTAAAAATGCGCAGCAGGAATTTTTCGCGCTTGATCTGAGTCAAAAAAGTACAAAAAAGAAAAAACCTGTCTATCATCAAGATGAAGTTTTGAAAACTTACAGTTTGCAAAAAGCCGAAAATGATGGAACTTTGTATTTGGCAGGATCAACTTATTCAGCTGAAAATGATTCGGTTTACGATGGAATTTCGCGTCCGGGTTTGAGGATTGTAACTTTTGCGCCCGTTTTAAAACACAAAATTTTTCCATTGCCGGAAGTTTTAGAAAGCATTTTAAATATGGGAAGATGGGGAATGGGAACTCAGGTTGAAATTGAGTTTGCCGTTAATTTAAAAGTTTCCGAAGGCGAGAAAAAAGAATTCGGAATTTTGCAAATGCGCCCGATGGTTTTAAGCAGCGAAGCCGAAGAATTGGATCTGAATTCATTAAATGAAAATGATATAATTGTTGAAAGTCCGCAAGTTTTGGGAAACGGCGTAATCAGAAATATTTTTGATATTGTTGTAGTTGATATTGAAAAATTTGACAGAAGTAAAAGTCGCGAAGTTGCTGCTGAAATCGGGATGTTAAATTCACAATTGCTTAATGAAAACCGTCCTTATCTTTTAATTGGAGTCGGCAGATGGGGCTCGCTCGATCCCTGGCTCGGAATTCCCGTTACCTGGGATCAAATTTCGGGAGCAAGCGCTATTGTTGAATCCGGCTTTAAAGATTTTAATGTAATTCCGAGCCAGGGATCTCACTTTTTCCAGAATTTAACTTCATTCAGAATTGCATATTTTACCGTGAATTCATTTTATAATCAGGGAAGAATTGATTGGGAATGGCTGAATTCGCAAAAAATTTATAAAGAATTGAAATATTCAAAAATCTTAAGATATGATGAACCTTTTATTGTCAAAATAAACGGACACAAAAATAAGGGAGCCGTAATAAAACCGGGAATTCAGGCGTAAATATTTTGAATGAATTTTATTGAAAAATCTGATGGTTTAATTGTTCAATTCAGAATTCATAAAAATTATTTGATGTATTTAAAATAAATAAAGAATCGTCTTAATCCGGAATTTGCGGGAAAGACAATTCTTTTTAAAAAGATTATAATATCAGAAAATTCTTTGTAATAAAAAATTAAATACTTTTTAAATTAAACATTAATTTTTTTAAAAAGAATAAAAAAATAATTTATTAACTTTTACTTTAACAAATGTTCACGTTTCGGCAAAGTGAAATAAAAAGTTGAACCTTTTCCAGGTTCGCTCTCAACCCAAATTTTACCGCCGTGCCTGTCCGCAATTTTTTTGCAGATTGAAAGTCCGATTCCCGTTCCTTCAAATTCTTCTTCGGTGTGAAGCCTTTGAAATATTTCGAAAATTCTTTTGTAATATTTCGGCAAAATTCCTATTCCGTTATCGGAAACTGAAAAAATAAATTCATCATCATTTTCTTTATAAGAAATTATTATTTCCGGATCATTTTTATCGGCAAATTTTATTGCGTTACTTATTAAATTTTGAAACATTTGTGAAATTTGAATTTCATCGCAAACAATAACCGGCAATTTTTCCGCTTTAACATTTGCATTTGCCTTTTCGATGTTAAGTTCCAAATTACTTATCGCATCTTCCAGAATTAAATTTGCATCGTTGGTTTCAAATGATTTTCCGCGGGTTGTAATTCTTGAATAAGCCAAAAGTCCCTGAATCAATTTATGCATGCGTGTAACGGCAGCTTGAATATTTTCAATGTAATCATCAGCCTTCTGATCAATTTTTCCTTTGTATCTCCGTGAAAAAAGTTTGAAAAAATTTGTAATAAGATGAAGCGGATCTTTCAGATCGTGCGAAACTACATAAGCGAACATTTCAAGATCCTGATTCGATCTTTCAAGATTTTCAATGGAAACCCGTAAAGTTTTTTCCATTAATTTTCTTGAAGTGATATCGTGAAAAATTCCGAAAACTTTTTTTGGCAAATTATCTTTATCAAACAAAACTTTGCCCAATGCATAAAGATAAACAATCTCGCCTGATTGTAATTTTATCCCGAAATCCATATTCATTTCGCCTTTGCCCAGGCGCATTTTTTCCAGGTTATCTTTTACGGATTCTTTATCTTCTTTACAGACAATTTTCAGGAATTGTTTAACCGAAATTTCGGTATTTTCAAATCCCAAAATTGTGTTAAGTTCACCGGAAAGTTTTATTCTATCAGTTTCAAGATCCCAATCCCAATTCCCGAACCGGGCAATTTTTTGCGCCATTTCCAATCTTGCAATATCTTTTTCAAGTTCATTTTCGTGTTTTTTCCGCTTTGTAAGATCATGATTTATTGTAAGAATTGCTTTTTTACCGAGATAATTAATTGCAGATGCCTTTACTTCCAGAAATAATGTTTTTCCGGTTTTTGTAAATTGCTCAGTTTCAAATTTGATTGCTTTCCCTTCTTTTAAAATTTTTTCAATTTTGCGTTCGCCTCTTTTAGGATTTTTTGAAAAATCTTTTAAAGATTTTCCGATCAATTCTTCTTTTGAGATCCCGTATAATTTTGCGGCGCTTTCATTTGCTTCCAGAATAATTTCGTTTTCCGGTTCAAAAATTAAAATTGGGTCGTTTGCATTTTCGAAAACACTTAAATAATCATTTTTTAAATTGTTAAATTCTGATTTTGCTTGGGCAAAATCGGAAATATCTTTTATGCCGATGCAGATCAGTTTTTCATTATTTGTATTGATTTGAAAAACATTTATTACGGTATTAACAATTTTATTTTCACTTTGGAATTCCGCTTCACATTCAGTAGGATTTCCGTTACTTAAAAACTCGCTGAAGCATTTATTGAATATGCTCAAAGTTTCGGAATTCAGAAAAGACACAAATTCTTTTCCGCAAATTTGATATTTAGGTATGCAAAGCAATTTCTCTGCTGAGTGATTTACTTCTTCAATAATTCCTTTTTTATCAATAATAAAATATGCGGTTGCGGCATTTTCGAAAAGATCTTTGAATTTTTCTGAATTGTTTTGAGCCGGAAGAGATAAAATACTGCCGAGTTCATTAATCTTTGAACTAATTTGTTCGGCTGAAAAATTACTTGAAGAAATACCGGAAAATAATTTTTTTAATTCTTCTATTGCATGAAAAATTTCTTTTGAGTTAATTTTACTTTTACCCGGACGAAATTTCCCCATAAGTTTCCCTGCTCTAACTTAAATTTAATTTTAATAATTACCGCAGGAGAAGTTAGTTAAAGTTTTGAATTGTAATTATCTTATAAATTTATATTAAGTATTTTATTTTTTATAATCAAATTTACCCGGATTCCGTTATCCTGTTTGACTCAAATTAAAAAATATTCTTTTTAAAAAATATTTCTTTTTTTGATGGAGATTTTTATTGTTTAGTAAGTTTTAAATATCAATAATAATTCCGGCTTTATGGAATTATTAAAAGCAGCATAATGTTTTCTTAATTGGAAAATAAATAATAATTTAACTGAATTAAATTAAATTTACAGAATGAAAAATTTCGAATTAGTTTCAAATTACAAACCTTCGGGAGATCAACCTGAAGCAATTCAGCAATTAGTTTCAGGACTTGAAACCGGTGAAAAACATCAGGTTTTACTCGGAGTTACCGGAAGCGGAAAAACTTTCACTATTTCAAATGTTATAAAAGAAGTTAACAAACCAACCTTAATAATTTCGCATAATAAAACTTTGGCTGCGCAATTGTATTCTGAATTTAAATCTTTTTTCCCGAATAATGCGGTCGAGTTTTTTATAAGTTATTATGATTATTATCAGCCCGAAGCTTATGTTGTAAAACGCGATCTTTATATTGAAAAAGATTTTGCAATCAATGAAGAAATTGACCGTTTAAGATTAAAAGCAACAACTTCTTTAATTGAAGGAAGACGCGATGTAATTATTGTTGCGAGCGTTAGCTGTATTTACGGAATCGGCGCGCCGCAGGAGTACGCAAATCAAATTATTTTCGTTAAAAAAGGCGAAAGTATTCCAAAGAAAAAATTGATGCGCAAATTAATTGATATTTATTACACTCGAAATGATATTGATTTTACACGCGGAACTTTTCGCGCGCGCGGAGATGTGATAGAAATAATTCCGGCTTATCAATATGATGAAGCAATTCGCATTGAATTTTGGGATGATGAAGTTGAGAAAATTTCCATAATTGATTCGGTTACCGGTGAAACTATAAAAGAAGTTGATTCAACCGCAATTTATCCGGCAAAATATTTCGTAACAAATAAAGAGCAGGTTAGCCGCGCAATTGTTCAAATTGAAGATGAAATGAAAGAGCGGTTGAAATATTTTTGGTCGCAGGAAAAATATGTTGAAGCACAAAGATTGGAACAGCGCACAAGATTTGATATCGAAATGATCAAAGAAATAGGTTACTGCTCCGGAATTGAAAATTATTCACGCCACATGGATGGAAGAGAACCGGGTTCGCGTCCGTATTGCTTGTTCGATTATTTTCCGAAAGATTATTTGCTTATTGTTGATGAATCTCACGTAACAATTCCGCAAGTACGCGGAATGTATAATGGCGATAGATCACGAAAAGAAGTATTGGTTGAACATGGTTTCCGTTTGCCTTCCGCAATGGATAACCGTCCGCTTAAATTTGAAGAATTTGATAACCTTACAAATCAAATAATTTACGTTAGCGCAACTCCCGCAGATTACGAACTTGAAAAAACCGGCGGTGTAATTGTTGAGCAGATTATTCGTCCAACTGGATTACTCGATCCGCAAATTGAAATTCGTCCGGTAAAAGGTCAAATTGATGATCTTATTGCGGAAATTCGTTTACGTGTTGAAAGAAAAGAAAGAGTTCTGGTTACGACTTTAACCAAAAAAATGGCGGAAGATCTAACAGATTATCTGGATAGAATCGGAATAAAAGTAAAGTATATTCACAGTGATATTGACGCATTGGAAAGAGTCGAAATCGTGCGCGATTTACGTCTCGGTGATTTTGATGTTTTGGTCGGAGTTAATTTACTTCGTGAAGGATTGGATCTGCCGGAAGTTTCGCTTGTTGCAATTATTGATGCAGATAAAGAAGGATTTTTGCGCAGCGAAAGATCATTGATGCAAACTGCCGGAAGAACCGCGCGAAACGCAAACGGAAAAGTAATTATGTATGCTGATATAATTACAAATTCGATGCGCAAAACAATTGAGGAAACTACACGTAGAAGAAAATTGCAAATGGAATATAACGAGCAAAACGGAATTACTCCGAAAACAATTTTCAAAAGCGTTGAAGATATAATGAATTCAACATCGATTGCGGAATTGCGAAAAAAAGAAGACAAGGTAGCAGATTTTACTTTTGCAAAAGTTGCCGAGCCGGTTATTAAATATATGTCCAACGAGCAAAAGCAAGATTTGATTGATCAACTTACGCAGCAAATGAAAGATGCGGCAAAAGATCTGGAATTTGAAAAAGCTGCTGCACTTCGCGATGAAATTGATAAACTGCAAAAAATGATGAAGTGATTTTTATCGTTCAGCTATCAGCTTTCAGCGGTCAGTTTTTAGTTTATGGTTATCAGTTTACAGTTGAAAAATATTGTCATTCTCACTTGTCGTGAATCGGACAAAATAATTATCAGGAAAAATGAAGATTTAGTCTAAATTTTTTGTTTTAGATTTTTTCGTCATTCCGGCCTGCCTGCCGAAGGCATGGCTTGTCCGGAATCCTTTTTGTTTTCTTATCATTTCGAAAAGAATATTAAAGAACTTGCAACAAATTTTAAATTTCGAATTAAATAGATTTTAAAGGTGCAAATTGAATTTTATCTGATTCCGGACAAACCGGAATGACAAAATAACAGAATCTAAAATATTACTTTTGATCAATTTTAAAACAAAAACGGAGCGGCAAAACCGCTCCGTGTATTCAGACTGCCAATATTACCCTAATTTTAAACTAAACCCTGATCCATCATTGCATCAGCAACTTTTAAGAATCCTGCAATGTTAGCGCCGTTTACATAATTTCCGGGAGTTCCGAATCTTTCTGCTGTAAACAAGCAAGTATCGTGAATTCTTTTCATAATATCATGCAATTTAGCATCAACTTCATCAGCTGACCAAGGAATGCGCATTGAGTTTTGAGCCATTTCCAATCCTGAAGTTGCAACACCGCCTGCGTTTGAAGCTTTACCCGGTGAGAATAAAATTCCGGATTCTTTAATAACATTGTAACCTTCAACAGTGGTTGGCATATTTGCGCCTTCAGCAATACAAATTGCGCCGTTTTTGATCAATTCGCGAGCATCATTTTCATTTAATTCATTTTGAGTTGCGCAAGGAACTGCAACGTCAACTTTTACGCCCCAAGGTTTTTTGCCTGCGTAAAATTCAGCGCCTTTAAATTCTTTTGCGTAATCTTCAACTGCATCTTTATTGCTTGAGCGTAATTTTAACATATATTCAATTTTATCGCCGCTGATTCCGTCTTTATCGTAAACAAATCCGTCAGGTCCTGAAAGTGTAACTACCTTTCCGCCTAATTGATTAATTTTTTTAACTGCGCCCCAGGCAACGTTTCCAAATCCTGATACTGCAAAAGTTTTTCCTGCGATATCATGACCTTTAGTGCGTAACATTTCCTGAGCAAAATAAACAACGCCGTAACCGGTTGCTTCAGGTCTAACAAGAGAGCCACCCCAATTAATACCTTTTCCGGTTAAAACGCCTGTAAATTCATTTTTTAATCTTTTGTATTGTCCGAACATAAAACCGATTTCTCTGCCGCCAACGCCGATATCACCTGCGGGAACGTCTGTATTTGCACCGATATGACGGAATAATTCAGTCATAAAGCTTTGGCAGAAACGCATAATTTCGTTATCGCTTTTTCCTTTTGGATCGAAATCAGAGCCGCCTTTACCGCCGCCCATAGGAAGTGTTGTTAAGCTGTTTTTGAAAATTTGTTCAAATCCTAAAAATTTTAAAATGCTTAAATTTACAGAAGGGTGGAATCTTAATCCGCCTTTATATGGACCAATTGCGCTGTTAAATTCAACTCTGAAACCGCGGTTAACGTGAACTTCTCCTTGGTCATCCATCCAGGGAACTCTGAACATTATTGTTCTTTCCGGCTCAATCATTCTTTCAAGAATTTTTGCAGATCTGTATTCCGGATGTCTTTCAAAAACCGGTTCCAAAGATTCAGCAACTTCAAAAACTGCCTGATGAAATTCAGATTCACCTTGATTTTTGGCTTTAAGATCAGCCATTAACTTGTTGATATACTCGGACATGATAAAAACCTCTACAAATTTTTTAATTAATAGGATTTAACTAAATCCTTAATCTATGTTTGTGTATGAAATATCAACTTCCATACCCGTTTTTTAATATGCGAATATAAAGATTTTTTTTCACAAAACAAGCACAATCGGATTTCGCTTTACTTAAAATTAATTTATGCTTAATGAAATTAAAAAGTTAGTATTTAAATGTTTTTACGGTTAAAATTTAAATATTAAGGAGAGAGTTATCTTTTTCTAAATGATTTTAAAAATCAATATGGAAATTAATTTTTAAAGAAATATTTTTTGAATGGAAAAAACATTCCGGTAGAAAATTAAAATGGTAAAATTTTCTTAAAATTAGTAAAATCATTTTTCAAAATCGGAGAAAATTTCATTTTTTGGAATCTAAAAGATCGATCGCTTTATCAACAGAATTGTGAGTTCCGTAAATTATCAAATTATCTTTTGACAGAATTTTTTCTTCGCCGGCAGGATTATTTATATTTGTTCCATCGCGTAATATCGAAATTATTGTTGCTCCGGTTAAAGCCCTGAAATTAATTTCACTTAAAGTTTTATTTATAAAAGAATTTGAATCTTCAACGTAATAAATTTCGGTAACGCCTTCAGCTAAAATTTTATCAAGATGCGAAAGTGATTGAATCGCTGAAGGATCTTTTCGCAATAATTGATATGATTCACTTCTTAAAATATTTGACATTCGCATAATTATATTTACCGGAATGTGATATTTTTGCAAAACTTTTGTAAATATTTGAAGTGAAGTTTCAAATTCTTCAGGAATAACTTCATCGGCACCGAGTTTTATAAGTTCTTCAACTTCGTTTATAAATCTTGTTCTGATTATTGTGTAAACTTCCGGATTAAGTGATTTTGCAATTTGCAATCCGATTCTTGTGGAATATGGATCTGAAATTGTAAAAACAATTGTATTTGCTTCTTTTATATATGCTTCTTCAAGAACTTCCCGGCGTGTGATATCGCCGAAAAAAATTGTTTCTTTTTCTTTTCGTTTTTGTTTTACGGTTTCGGGATTCAGATCAATAATGACGTATCTAATTCCGGTTTCTCTTAAAACGCGCGCGATGTTTTGTCCGTTAATTCCAAATCCTGCAATTATCACATGATCTTTTAATTTTACTTTATCAGGAACTTCGCCGTGTTTATCTTTTATTTTATCCTGCATTTTAACGGCAAGTTTGGGCGCAATTTGCATTAAAAGCGGAGTTAAAAGCATTGTAAAGATTGATGCTGCCAAAAATGCGCTATAATCATTCTCCCCAATCAAATTAAACCTGTTTCCGCCTTGTGCAAGTACAAAAGAAAATTCACCGATCTGCGCGAGCGTAATTCCGGAAATTATAGCAACGCGTGAAGGATATTTCATTAAAATCGTGATAACAAAAATTACAGTTGCCTTGAAAAAAATCAATCCGAAAACAAGCGCAATTATTATCAAAGGATATTTAGCAACAAAGCTGTAATCTAAAAGCAAGCCTATTGAAACAAAAAACAGACTGTTAAAAGCATCTTTAAAAGGAAGAATCTCGGCTGTTACCTGATGTGAAAATTCTGTTTCGGAAAGTACAAGCCCCGCAATAAAAGCGCCTAATGCAAATGAAAGTCCGATCATTTCGGTAAGATAAGCAGTTCCCAAAATAAGCAGAATTACGCCGATAATGAATGCTTCGCGGCTTTGCATTTTAGCAAGTTGAAAAAGAAGTTTCGGCATTATAAATTTTGAAACTAAAACTGTAACTACCAGAAATACCAATGCAGTTCCAAGTTTTATTAAAACTAAAGTAACGGAAAGATCTTCGCCGGCGCCTAAAATAGGTAATAAAAGCATCATCGGAACAATTGCGAGATCCTGAAATATCAAAATTCCCAATGCAATTTTTCCGTGAGGCGCATTTAATTCATTCTTTTCCGAAAGCAATCTTAAAACAATTGCCGTGCTGGAAAGACTAATTAGCATTCCGAAAAAGATACATTTTTCAAGCGGAAGATTTAGAAAATAAAAGAACAGCGCGGAAAGTGAAAGTGTAACAAGAACCTGCATTCCGCCGCCGATGGTTAAAAGTTTTTTCATTTGTGAAAGTTTACTTATTGAAACTTCCAGCCCAATCGTAAACAAAAGTAAAACCACGCCAATTTCGGCAAGAACTTCTATACTGTGAATTTCTGAGATCCATTTGAATCCGTAAGGACCGATAAAAATTCCGGCAATCAAAAATCCGACTATGCTCGGCATATTAATTTTTCTGAACAAAAATACTATTGGCAGCGAAACCAAAAAAATTATAATTACATCTTTTATTACTTGCATAGTTTAATCAACGGGATTTTCTTGCCAAAAAATATTTTAATAAGTAAGTTTATATTATTAAATGTACAATGTAGAATTTATAATGTACAATTTATTGTGAAAACATTTAATAATCATAATAAATTATTTCAAAAATTCTAAATTCAACATTCTCAATTCTAAATTCTAACAGAGGAGTTTGCATGTCAAATCAAATGATCAAAGAAAAAATTGAGCAAGCCGTTTCAATTCTAAAAGAAAAAGAAATAGATATGTGGATGATCTTCGTTCGCGAAAGTTCAAACATGCGAGATCCTTCAATGGATATGGTTGTTGGTACAAACTGCACATGGCAAAGCGCTTTTATAATTACAAAAGAAGGTGATACAATTGCAATTTTGGGCTCGCTCGATGTTGCAAATATGAAATCTGTGGGAACTTACAAAGAAGTTATCGGATATTTGAAAAATGTAAAAGAACCTTTATTGAATGTTTTAAACAAATACAATCCGAATAAAATCGCGATTAATTATTCCAGAAATTCTTCTTTAGCTGATGGATTAACTCACGGTTTGTATCTTGAATTATTGGATCATTTGGCAGGAACAAAATTTTCAGAAAGACTAATTTCATCTGAAGAAATTATCGCAGCACTTCGCGGCAGAAAATCGAATGCCGAACTTGAAATTATGAAAAAAGCGATCGAAGAAACTTTAAAGATTTTTGATGAAGTAAGCGGTTTTATAAAAGTCGGCGTTACCGAAAAAGAAATTGCCGATTTTATTAAAGGCAAAGTTGAAGAAAAAGGATTCGGCCTGGCTTGGGATCCTGATCACTGTCCTGCAGTTTTTACCGGACCGGATACAGCAGGCGCACACGCAGGACCAACCGAAAGACAAGTTCAACCGGGACATGTTTTAAATATTGATTTCGGAATTAATTATAATGGATATTGTTCTGATTTACAGCGTACTTGGTATATTTTAAAAGATGGCGAAGAAACTGCGCCCGCCGAAGTTCAAAAAGGATTTAACGTAATTCGAGATTCTATTCAACTTGCCGCAAAAGAATTAAAACCGGGCAAAAAAGGATTTGAACTTGATGACATTGCAAGAAATTACATTGTCCAAAACGGTTATGAAGAATATCCCCATGCTTTGGGTCATCAAATCGGAAGATTTGCGCACGATGGCGGCGGCTTGCTTTCACCGAAATGGGAACGCTACGGAAATTTACCTTTCCAAACTGTGGAAGAAGGACAAGTTTATACAATTGAACCGCGTTTGCCTGTAAAAGGTTACGGAATTGCAACAATTGAAGAAGAAGTTGTTGTTACAAAAGATGGCTGCGAATTCCTGTCAAATCCGCAAAAAGAAATTATTTTGATAAAAAATTAATCTTATTTTAAATAAAAGGTAGAGACGTGGCATGCTACGTCTCTACGAAATTATTTTCCTGCAAAATTTAACTTCACCAATCTTGAAAATCCATTATAAGGAAGCAGCGGAATAATTTCAAATTTGATCAAATTTTCTTTTACCAAAGGAAGTGAATTCAAAATATTTTCAGCGTCAATTTCATTTTGGCATTCCAGAATTATCACCGCATTATGTTCTTTTGTAAAATAAATTTCCCTGATTATTCCTGATTCGTATAATTCCAAAACTTTTGCGGCTTCGGCTTTTAAATAAGGTTTAAAATCATTGGTTGTAAAATTATTAATTTCTCTTTCCAAAGCGAGTATTTTCATTTTTATCTCAAAAAAAGCTTCTAAATAATTAAAGATACAAATAATCAATTTCTTTTAACGGAATTTTTCATCTCGACAAAATCATACTTTCAATTTTAATTTTTAAAGTATAATTTTTAAAAAAAATCTCGATAATTAAATAAATGACATTTTTGTCTTTTAAATTTATTAAATTAGCATCCTTGAAAAATATTTTTTTTTGACCGGGTTTTTGATAAAAGATGAGCAACAAAAGCGGAATAATTTCTAAATTAACAACAAATTTTGCAAAGCTGATTGATAAAGATCTCAATATCATCAGCGCGGCTTTTCAAAATTCAAATGAAGCATTTGCAATTGAAGCTGATGGCAAAATCGAATTTGTTAATCCTGCTTTTCTTTCTTTGTTCAAAATCATAAATGAAACCGAAATTTTGGGAAATCCTTTTTCCAAATTGATCTTGACTGAAACGGAAATATTACGGATTTCTGAATTACGCAAATCAAATTCAATACAAAAAGATGTTTTTGAAACTTTATGTTCAAATTTTAACGGCGAAAGTTTTTCTGCCGAAATTTGCGTATCAAGATTTGAGGCCGCAGATCAATCTTATCTTCTTTTTAACTGCAAAAATATTTCAGAACAAAAACAAAAAATTGAAAAGCTTGAACATTCAAACGAAAGTTACGCAAAGATAAATGAAAATATTGATGACGTTCTTTGGCGTGTTGAAGTTAAAAATAATTTTTTGAAATTCGATTTTATAACAAATCAAATTGAAAAAATTTCCGGTTACAAAGCTGAAGATTTTTATAATTCGGCAAAACTTTTTTTCAAAATTGTGCATGAATCCGATTTTATTTTAGTTAAGAAAAAATTTCAGAATTTGTTTAATGATTCTGCAAGATTTTCAGAAGAGATTGATCACAGAGTTATAACAAAACCTGGCGCAGTAATTTGGGTTCGAAATAAGATCAGAGTAATTCGTGATGAAAACGGAAAAGTGATTTCTGCTTTCGGAGTTCTAAGCGATATTTCTTTGAGCAAACGCGCAGAAGCAAACTTGCTGCGAAACATTAAAAAATTAAAAGAATTAAACAGCGCAAAAGATAAATTCATTTCGATAATTTCGCACGATCTTCGCACGCCTTTCAGTTCGATTACCGGATTTACGGAGATTTTACTTAGTGATGATGAAATTGACGAAACTCAGCGTATCGAATATATCAATTTTATAAAAGATTCTTCACAAAATATTTTATCCCTTGTAAATTCGCTTTTGGATTGGACGAGAATTCAAACCGGAAGAATTCGTTTTGAACCGGAAAAATTAAATTTGCGTGAAGTAGTTTTAAAGGCGATAACTTTGCTTAATGGAACTGCAATTCAAAAAGGAATTGCGCTTAAATCCGATATTTCAAAAGAAATATTTGTTCATGCGGATTTTAATCTGATGCTTCAGATTTTTAACAATTTAATTTCAAACTCGATCAAATTTACGAATACAGGCGGTGTGATAAGTGTTTTATTAAAAACTTCCGGTGAAAATAATCAAGTTGAAATTGTTGTAAAGGATAGCGGAACGGGAATTAAAAAAGAAAATCTGGATAAGCTTTTTAAAGTTGATGCTAAATTTACTTCGGAAGGAACAGCAGGCGAAAAAGGAACAGGACTCGGACTTTCAATCGTGCAAGAAATTGTAATTAAGCACGGCGGAAAAATTTGGGTTGAAAGCGAAATTGGAAATGGAACAGAATTCCATTTTACTTTACCGCTTGCCGCCGAAAGTATTTTGCTTGTGGATGACAGCAAAACCGACAGACTTTTATATTCAAAAATTTTGAAGAATTTTATTCCGCTATACAATATTGATGAAGCAAAAGACGGCAGCGAAGCTTTGGAAAAAATAAAGAAAAGTTCGCCCGCGCTTGTAATTACCGATCATAAAATGCTAGAAATAAGCGGATATGATCTAGTGAAGAAAATTAAAGTTTCGGATTTTAACCGTAAACCGCCTGTAATTGTATTGAGCAGCGATGTAAATGATTACATTGTTGATGCTTACAAAGAACTTGAAGTAGAATATGTTTTTCAAAAACCGGTGAATCTGGTTTCGTTCAAAGAAGCAGTGGACAGAAGTTTAAAAAAGGCAGTAATTTCTTAATATTTCTTTTCTTAATCTTAATCCTGATCTTAATCTTACTCTTTTTTTACTTTTTATTTTCTCAATTCATTTTGATTGTAATTAAACTTATATCATCTTCAAAATTGCCGCCGGTAAAATTTGTAAATTCATTTTGCAATTTTTGAAGCGGATCTTCACCGGCATTAATTTCTGAAATCACTTTGTTTAATTTTTCTGTGCCGAATTGTTCGCCTTGCGGATTTCTTGATTCCGAAATTCCATCGGTTATAAGAAATACTAAATCGCCGCTGTTTAGATCAATTGTTACATCTTCGTAGCCGCCGTCAAATGAAAATCCCAAAAGTAAACCTTCGGATTGACGATTTTCAACTGCGCCGTTTTGTGAATTTTTATAAATTATTGGAAGATCGCCCGCGCCGGCATATTTTGCAATTTTTGTTTTTTTGTTAACGGTAATTATTGAAAGTGTTGCAAAAACTTCCGAAACTTTTGCATCCTGATAAATTGATTCATTAACTTTTTGCAAAAGTTTGCTTGGCGTTAATTCCCCGGTTGTTTGAAGCGCCACGCGGATTGCGCTGCGGACGTATCCCGCATAAGCAAATGCAAAATACCACGCGCCCCATTTTTTACCCATAACATCGCCGAGCACAACAGCCAGATTATCTTCATCCAGATTTATAAAATCAATAAAATCGCCGCCGGGAATTCCTTTATACGGCTGATGCCAAAATTTAATTTCGAATCCTTCAAAAACCGGATTGCTTTCAGGAACCACTTTTGCGCGAAGAGAATCTGCCGCCTGATTTATTTCGGAAACCATTTTCTTACGTTCTTTATCCAAACTTTTTAGTATTGCCGAAACTTTTGCAATTACAATTCTGGGACCCGATGTTTTGATAATGTAATCTTCAATTTCAAGTTCGTAGCCTTCCAAAATATCCTGTTCATCGCCTTTTGCGGTAAGAAAAACAAACGGAATGGATTTTAACTGATTATCATTCAGTAAATTTTTTCTGAACTCGAAACCATCCATTTCCGGCATCATAATATCGCTTACAATAATATCCGGCTGAAAATCGCGTGCTGCTTGCAGGCCTTCAATTCCGTTATTTGCGGTTTTAACTTCAAAGCCGGCTTTTGCTAAATTGTACTCAAAAAGTTTTATAAGAAGAAGATCATCTTCAACTAAAAGAACTTTGTTTGCTTCTTTCAGAAAATCATTGTTTGAAGGCTGTTTTGTTCCGAATTGCTTTAAAATATCGGCTCTGCGTAAAAGCGCATTTGCTTTTGAAACAAGCTCATCTTCATTTAAAGGAAGCGTTACGAAATCTTCGCCTTCTTTTAAGAGTTGATCTTTGTTTATATCATTTTCATTTTTTGCGATAAATAAAAAAGGAACTGTTTTGGAATTATCCTGATTTTTAAGATTTTCAATTCCCTGAATTTTATGATCCAAAATTACAAGATCTGCATTTGATTTTTGCGCAACAAGCTGCTCAAAATCGGAAACATCAATAAGATTAAATTCATTTCCGTTAAGTTTCCCGATTACTTGTGATTTTATTTCAAGATCATCATAAAACAAAATAATTTTCTTTTTATCGCGGTCAGTCATTCTTTTCTAAATCTATCTTTTTCTTAATGTAAAATTTTTTTAAAAATATTTCCGTTGAAACAAAAAATTACCAAATCTTCCAAATCAAAAATAGGAAGAAAAGGAATTTCAAATTTTCAACAAAAAAATATTAATTATTGTAGCTGTTTATAGCTTCTTCTTTTGTAGGGTAAGTTTCAAAAACCCTGAACATTCTTGTAAGCTCAAACATTGCGCGAACTGTCGGCTGAAATCCAACAAGTTTAAGTTCGCCGCCGAGCGCATTAATTCTTTTTAATGTAACAACTAAAGAACCCAAAAAAGTTGAATCAATAAATTCGCATTGAGTAAGATCAACAATTAATTTGCGGGTTCCTTCTTCAACTTCTTTACTTAAAACTTGTTTAAAGTTTTCTGCCTCTTTTAAAGTTGCCCTGTTTAAATTTACAACCTGAACAACAATATCTCCGTATTTCTCCTTAATGAAATCCATTTTTCGAATTCTCCATTAAATAACTTGAAAATAATTTTAACCTAACGGAAGTTTAACAACAAAAGTTGATCCTTTGTTCACTTCACTTTGAACTGTTATTAAACCTTTATGCAAATCTATAATTTGTTTTGAAAGCCCTAAACCCAACCCGATTCCGGGAATTTGAGTTCCGGGTCTTACAACCTTATACAATTTCTGAAAAACATTTGCCAGATCTTTTTGCGGAATTCCGATTCCCGTATCGCTTACGATCACTTCAAATTCTTTTGTTAAACATTGCGCAATGACGGTAATTCTTCCGCCGCGATTTGTAAATTTAATGGCATTGCTAATCAAACTTTGATAAACCTGCTCAATCTTTTCTTTATCGCCATTAATAATTACGGAATTTTCAAAAATATTTGCGGTTAAAGTTACGCCTTTTTCCAAAGCTGCGCGCTGCGAGTTTTCAATAAGATCTTTTAATAATTTTATTACATCAAATTGCGATTTGAAAATATCAACTTTTCCGGCTTCATATTTTGCAAAATCCAAAAGATCATTTATGATCTTAGCTAATTTTTTTCCTTCGCTCAAAATGATATTGTTAAATTCAGTTATCATTTCCTTCGGCATATCCGGATCGGAAATTATAGTTTCCGAAAATCCTACTATTGAAGCGAGCGGAGTTCTTAATTCATGCGAAATATTCGAAATAAAATCGCTTTTTAATTTATTCACTTCTTCAAGAACGGAAATTTGCTGCTTAGCTCTATCGCGTTCAATCGAAATAATTCTGTTAGCTTCAACAAGTTTTGAATTAAGATCGCGAAGTTTATCTTCATCCTGCCTGCGCTGAGTAACATCCCGGCCAATTCCGAGCAAGCCGGTAATTTCATCGTCATTTTTTATCGGTCTGCCTTGAACTTCAAAAACAATATTTTTGCCGAACCTGTCAACAAAAGTAACTTCGAATGAAACTATTTTATCTGATTTCAGAATTTTCTGAAACGCAAGTGCAACGTCGCTTTTTGCCGATTCATCAATAAATTCAAGGAAATGTTTTCCGCACATTTCTTCAGGTTTGTAACCAAGCGATAAAGCGCCGTAATTATTTACGGAAACAAAATACCCGTAATTATCAAGATTGAAAATCAGATCGTTTGCGGTTTCTATAAGCAAACGGAACTTTTCATCGTAAATTTTTAATTTGGCAAGAAGTTCTTTTTCCTTTGTAACATCGGAAATCAGCCCGAAAACATTGTAAATATTTCCATCAAAAAAAGGCACTGCCGAAATTTGTAGATGACGCAATTTCCCGAAATTATCATAAAATTGAAATTCCGCTGAACCGGGTTTATTTTGCCTTAATTCATCAATTAAAAATTTTACTTTGTAAAGATCTTTTTGATTTACTTTTTGAAGAATTTCTTCGTGATCTTCAAAAAATGAATTTTCAAATCCGAATGGTCTTAAAAAATTTTCATCAATGTGAAAATCATTCCGGGAATTTTTTGAATAAGAAAAATAAGATGAATTTAAATTTCCGGTCTTTAATTTTATATCTTCTTCAATTGATCTTCTTTTAGAAATATCTTCAACAAGAAAAATAAATTTTTCGTTATTACCAACAGGAATTTTTACAAATTTGAACCAAAAATTTGTCCCGTTTTTTGAATAAAAATTCAAATTGAAATTTGAAAATTTTCCACCGGAATTTTCTTCACTTAAAATCTTTGTTTTGTTTAATTTAAAAAGATCTTCAATTTTATTTTCAAGATCCTGTTCAGTTTCAAAGACTGTTGAAAAAATTTCGTTAGATCTTTCGTTAAGAAAAAGCGGCTTTAAATTTTTGTCTGTAAGAATAACTCCGCAATTTAGAAGATTACCGAAATTTATTTGTGATAATTCTTCATCAACTTCAAAATAATTTTGAAGAAGTTCAATTGCATATTCGGTCTGTAATTTTTCAATTGGATTTTGACTTGATTCAAAAGCGGCAATAAAAATGTATTCCGATGAATTTATGCAAAATCTTTCAGTAATTAAAAATTTTGACTTTGATTTTTCGAGAGCTGTGCGGTAAGCCGGAATTAATTTGAAATCACGAAAATCTTTTAAAGAAATTATTTCGCGGTTAAATTCCGAAAAATTTTCAATGGAATTTCCGCCGGCAGTTTTTTTTACTTCAAATTTACCATCTGTAATTTGCAAAACGTAGCAAAAATTTGCGCTCAAATAAACGCGGATAAGATTTAATATGTTGCCGAGATCTCTATTCATTAAAAAGTTTCGGTAAAAAGTTTATTCCGGTTAAAATTTAATTGGTAAATATAATGAATTAATTATAAAATATTTTTATCGGTTCATTTATTATCGTATAGGAATTGAAATAAATTAAATGTTAGTGAGGAAAGTTTTAAGTAAAATTAAAAATACTTATAAGATTTTGTTTTTTTGCTTCAAATTTTGAAATAAATTTTTATCTTTAACGATAGAATAAAATTCATACGCATAGGAGTCAAAAAAAATGGACAATGCAAAAATCATTATTGACAAGAAAGAGTTTGAACTTCCCGTAGTTGTTGGCACAGAGGGTGAAGTTGGTGTTGATATTTCAACATTAAGAGCAAAATCAGGCGCAATTACATTAGATTCAGGTTACAGCAATACCGGTTCGTGCGAAAGTACAATCACTTTTATTGATGGCGAAAAAGGAATTTTACTTTATCGCGGTTATCCGATTGAAGAATTGGCAAAGAAAAGTTCGTTTTTGGAAGTTGCTTATCTTTTAATTTTCGGTTCTTTACCTAAAAAAGATGAGCTTGATAAATTCGTACGCGATATAACCCGCCATACTTTACTTCGCGAAGATATGAAAAAGTTTTACGAAGGTTATCCTTCAACCGCGCATCCAATGGCAGTGCTTTGTTCAATGATTGTTTCGCTTTCGGCTTATTATCCCGATGTTCACACTCCTGATGTGATTTATATGAATATTGTAAGATTGCTTGCAAAAATAAAAACAATAGCTGCATTTTCTTATAAAAAATCTGTTGGTCAGCCGTATGTTTATCCGAGAAATGATCTAAGTTACTCAGCCGATATGCTTCACATGATGTTTTCGGTTCCTTCAGAAGAATATGAAATTCATGATGAAGTTGCCGAAGCGCTTGATCTTTTATTGATTCTTCATGCAGATCACGAACAAAATTGTTCTACTTCAACAGTAAGAATGGTTGGAAGCAGCGAAGCAAATATTTTTGCTGCAATGTCTGCGGGAGTTTGTGCACTTTGGGGAAAACTTCACGGCGGCGCAAATCAGCATGTGATCGAAATGCTCCAAAAGATCAAAGAAGATGGCGGCGATTATAAAAAATATATGCAAATGGCAAAAGATAAATCTTCCGGATTCAGATTGATGGGATTTGGACACAGAGTTTATAAAAATTATGATCCGCGCGCTCAAATTTTAAAAGAATCAGCCGATAAAGTCTTAACAAAATTAGGCGTAAATGATCCGCTTCTTGACATTGCAAAAAATTTAGAAAGAATTGCTTTGGAAGATGATTATTTTGTTGAAAGAAAATTATATCCGAATGTTGATTTCTACAGCGGAATCCTTTACCGCGCAATGGGAATCCCGACTGAAATGTTTACTGTAATGTTTGCTTTAGGAAGATTGCCGGGCTGGATAGCTCAATGGAAAGAAATGCGCGATGATCCAAATATGAGAATTTACAGACCGCGCCAAATTTACATCGGTGAAAATAGAAGAGAATATACTCCGATTGAAAAGAGAAAGTAAGAATTTAGAATATCAAAAGTTAAGAATTGAAAATTAAATTTTCAGACTTTATTCTGAACTGCCCTGGTTTCTAATTATGTTTTTCGTAAAGACGAGATATATCTTGTCTCTACAATTTTAACTTATTCATTAAAAAAAAACGGCTTAAAATTTCTTTTAAGCCGTTTCATATTTTGTAAATTCAAATTTGAATTTTGAATTTCATTCCGGTATTATTCAAATTCAATCAGCAATTCATTTTTTGCAACTTGCTTACCGGGCTTTACATAAACTGATTTTATCACACCGTCATGCGGCGCAATAATTGAATTACGCATTTTCATGGCTTCCAAAATTAAAAGATCTTCATTTCTTTTAACTTGCTGTCCGCGCGAAACTTTTAATTCCAAAATAACTCCCGGAATTACTGCTTTAACCAATTTCGGGTTATACGGAACGTAAGGTTTTCTCTTTTGAAATTTTCCGGTTAAAGAAGTTGAATAAACCGTATCGTCAATTACAATTTTTTCCAAATTATTATCTTTCATATCTAAACCTTAAAATGGTGGAATTCCGTGTTTTTTGTTTGGTCTAACTTCTTGCTTTTCATGCGCAACAAACAATGCGTGAATAATTGATTGTCTTGTATCATCTGGATTTATAACCGCATCAACATGTCCGTTTGCCGCAGCAACGTAAGGATTAGCAAATTTTTCGGTGTATTCCTGAACTTTCATTTTGCGCATTACATTTGGATCAGGTGCGCTTGCAATTTCACTTTTGAAAATAATATTTGCTGCGCCTTCAGGACCCATAACAGCAATTTCAGCAGTTGGCCATGCAAAAACAAAATCTGCTCCTAAATGTCTTGAACACATTGCAATGTATCCACCGCCGTAAGCTTTTCTTAAAATCACGGTAATTTTCGGAACGGTTGCTTCGCTGTAAGAATAAAGTAATTTTGCACCGTGACGAATTACGCCTGCATGTTCCTGATCAATTCCCGGTAAATATCCCGGAAGATCAACAAAAGTGATCAACGGAATATTGAATGCGTTACAATATCTTATAAATCTTGCAGCTTTATTTGATGAATCAACATCCAAAACTCCGGCTAAAACCAAAGGTTGATTTGCAACAATTCCAACAGTTTCACCGTTTATTCTTGCAAAACCGATCACAATATTTGCAGCCCATCTTTCATGAATTTCCAAAAAGTCTGAATCATCACAAACTGATTTTATGATATCTCTTACGTCATACGGTTTATTAGATTCAACAGGAATAATATGATCAATATCAAATTTTGCTTTTGGTGATCGCGGCTCAACTTTCGGTGCTTTTTCACGGTTATTTCTCGGAATAAAAGAAAGCAATCTTCTTATCTGATCAAAACATTCAGTTTCTGATTCGGCAAAAAAGTGAGCATTTCCTGTAATTTCGGTTTGAACTCTTGCGCCGCCAAGATCTTCCATCGAAATTTCTTCGCCCAAAACGGTTTTAATAACTTCAGGACCCGTAATGAACATTTTGGAAATCTTATCAACAACAAAAACGAAATCTGTTAGCGCCGGAGAGTAAACCGCGCCGCCGGCACAAGGACCGAGAATTACTGAAATTTGTGGAATAATTCCTGAAGATAAAGTATTGCGGTAAAAAATTTCGCCGTAGCCTGCAAGCGAATTAACGCCTTCCTGAATTCTTGCTCCGCCTGAATCGTTAATTCCGATTAAAGGCATTCCCATTTTAACGGCGTGATCCATAACTTTTGTAATTTTGCGTGCGTGCATAAGTCCCAAAGATCCGCCCGCAACAGTAAAATCCTGCGCAAAAACTCCGACCGGCATTCCTGAAATTATTCCTGTTCCGGTTACAACACCATCGGCGGGAAGTTCTTTTTTATCCATATTGAAATCGCGGCATGCATGCTCAACAAAAAGATCCGTTTCATGAAATGAATTATCATCAAGCAGATAATTAATTCTTTCGCGGGCGCTCATTTTTCCCATTGCTGCCTGCTTTTGAAGCGCTTTTTCTCCGCCGCCTAAACTTACTTTGTCTTTTCTTTTAAAGAAATCAAAAATTTTTGATTTTAGTGACACTTTTTATTACCTCACCTGAATTATTAATCTAAACTTGTTTCAACACTTTAAAATTCAAGGATGCAAGATAATAAAATCTTTCAATAAAATGAAAAGGTATTTTAGAGGCTAAAATAAAATCCTTTGAAAATAAAAAATATTCAAAGAAAATTATTGAAAAAAGATATCTTAAAATTCATTAATGATTCCAAAAATAAATTCTCTGCCTGCTTCCGGCAAACCGAATTGCGGATAGTAAATTTTGTCGAAAAGATTATTTACTCTGGCGAAAAATTCAACCTTTGCTGATTTTGACAAATTGAATTTTTGCGAAAATCTGAAATTAAAGATTGCGTAATTTGGAATTTGCTCATAGAATTCATTGCCTTCTTTCAAAGCAAATTCATTTGATGAAAAATAAGATTCGCCCGAAATTTTTGCGTCATTCCAAATTGCA
>CBDUBH010000028.1:0-36331 GCA_965365345.1 uncultured Melioribacteraceae bacterium | reverse complement strand
TGCGATCTTCTTCTTTGTCTTGATTGTGTACCACCAAAAAGATCATCAAAAATTGAACCGCCGCCAAATCCTGCTCCACCGCCGCCAAAAATATCGGAAAAATGTGAAAAAATATCGTTTATATCATTAAAACCATGGAAATCTTGTCCGCCGCGTAATCCGTTATGTCCGAATCTGTCATATTTCGATCTTTTATCATCATTACTTAAAACTTCGTATGCTTCGGCTGCTTCTTTAAATTTATCTTCTGCGGTTTTATCATCGGGATTTCTATCCGGATGATATTGCATTGCCAATTTTCTATATGCCTTTTTTATATCTTCTTTTGATGCTGATTTTTGTATTCCCAGAACTTCGTAATAATCTCGTTTATTCATTTAGTTTTCAGTTTTTAGTTTTAAATTTTTAGTTTTCATTTAGTCGAAAAAAATAAATAATTGTTCTTGTCATTTCGAACTGAATGAGAAATCTTTTTGAATTGTAATAGATTTCTCGTCATTTAATTCCTCGAAATGACAAATTCAATTTTCATTTTTAATTTTCAATTCTCACATTCTTAATTTCTTAAATTCTAAAATTCTATTTCAATTTTGAGCCGGATTCATCATCACTTACAATAACTTTTGTGTGGCGAATTACTTTATCTTTATACATATAACCGGCTTCAACTTCTTCAATTACAGTGTGCGGTTTTACATCTTCAACATTTCTTTGCATTACTGCTTCGTGCAGATTGAAATCAAATTCCTCACCTTTGGCATTAATTTTTTTTACGCCTTGATCTTCAAAAATTTTGGTAAATTTATTATAAACCATTTGAATCCCTTCCTTTAGGGTTTCGACCGAAGTATCTTCTTTTATATGCGAAATTGATCTTTGTAAATCATCATAAGCTGTAAGGATTTTCAAAATGAAAGGTTCTGCCGCGTATTTCAATAAATTCATTTGTTCGTTTTCGGTTCTTCTTTTGTAATTTTCAAATTCGGCTGCTTTTCTTAACATTCTGTCTTTTAAATCAGCAACTTCTTTTTCCAAATTTTCATTCAATTCTTTTAAAGCCGAAATTTCAGAATCAACTTTTCCTTCAGAAATATTTTCCGGATTTTCATTTTCTTGATTATTCAAATTTTCTTGTGAATCGTTTTGTTCGTTATTCAAATTTTCATCTTTCTTTTCAAATTCATTGCCATCATTATTTAAATCTTTTCTTTCTTTACTCATTTTTTCAAATCTCCTTTTTAATGAATTCAACTGATTTTTATTAAATAAATTCATCAATTATTTATAATCTTTCATATTTAATTTTGACTGCCTGATTTTTCAAAAAAAATTTTGCATTCAAATTTTACATTTCGAATTATTTTAAGTTTCCTTTTTTGAAATACTCCGAAAGAACTTCCGCAACGTAAACAACTGACGCAATTATTTTTGAATATTGCATTCTGCGCGGACCCATTACGCCAAGCGTTCCGGAAATATCCCCAATCGTATAATCTTTCGATATTAAACTGTAATCACTGAATTTATCGGATTCGTTTTCGTTTCCTATTCTAACAACAAGCGAATCATTTTTTTTGTTTTTATCCAAAATATGAATAATGATATCTTTTTCTTCTATTAATTCAATTATGCTTTGAAATTGTTCGGGATTTTCAAATTCGGGCTGTTTCAAAATATGTTTTGCGCCCGTAATTATTGCTTTATCGGTTTTTTTGATATCGGCAAATATTTTATCTGCTGAATCCAAAAATATTCTGATTATCGGTCTGAAACTTTCGCTTACATCTTTAAATCTTTCGCCGAAGGTTCTGCGAATTTCAGAAAAAGTTAATCCCGAAAGTCTTTCATTTAAAAGATTTTGAACATTTTCAATTTGATTTTGATTTATTTCAGCGCTTAATTCCAGAGTAATTGTTTTTACCAATCCTGAACTTATACTTACTACAAGTAAAATTCTTGAGCTGCTTAATTGAACAATTTGAATTTTTTGCAGAATTCCGCTATCTAATTTCGGGAAAGTTACACATGCAAGTTGATTTGTAATTTCACTTAAAATTGAAGCAGTTGCGTAAATAAGTTCATCGGTTTCGTTAAGCGAACTTTTAATTTCATTTTCAATGAAATTCATTTCGCTTTTTGTAATTTTCGGCGGATCCATTAAAGAATCAACATAAATTCTGTAACCTTTATCGGTTGGAATTCTTCCAGCAGAAGTATGCGGATGATCCAAAAATCCGGCATCTTCCAGATCAGCCATAATATTTCTTATGGTTGCCGGAGAAAGATTTAAATCTCCTTTTTTTGCAATATTTCTGGATCCCACCGGATTTGCCGTTAAGACAAACTGGTGAATAATATTGCGCAAAATTATTTTTTCTCTTTCTGTTAATTCAGAGCCGAACATATTTCTTTTAATTTTTGCTTAACTTTCAAATATATTAAAAAATATCAATATTTTCATCTGCAATTTTGGTGCCGCGTAAATAGTTTTCAGTAATCAGTTTACAGTTTAAAGTATTAAGACAATTTAGATTTATGAAAAGTAACTTTGTGTTTTGTCATTCCGGTTAACTCGGAATCTTTCCGTTTTTATAATATTGAATTTCAAAAAAAATTCCGGTTCACTGTTGTAATAACGAACTAAAGATTTCTCATCCTTCGGTTTCAAAATGACTCCAATTATTTAATTCTTCCAATCTTAGAATCTTTCCAATCTTTGAATCTTTCCATCTTTGAATCTTTGAATCTTTTTCTTTTAACTAACAAATTAGATAAAAAATTCCTAAATTTGGTTTCAATATTACATAAAAAATCGAGGTAAAAATTGGATTCGACTTATAAAGCCGCCGGAGTTGATATTAAAGCCGGAGATGAATTTGTAGGCAGAATTAAAGATCATGTTAAATCAACTTTTAACAATAACGTTTTGCACGGAATCGGGCACTTTGGCGCATTTTATGAATTTAATTTTCCTGAATATAAACAGCCGGTTTTGGTTTCCAGCGTTGATGGAGTCGGTACGAAATTAAAAATCGCTTTTGCAATGAATAAACATAATACAGTCGGGCAAGATCTTGTTAATCATTGTGTAAACGATATTGCAGTTTGCGGCGCGAAGCCATTGTATTTTATGGATTATATGGCATTCGGAAAATTATTCCCGGAAAAAGCTGAACAAATTATTGCCGGATTTTCAAAAGCTTGCCGCGAAAATGAAATTGCCTTGATTGGCGGCGAAACCGCAGAAATGCCCGGACTTTATTCCGAAGATGAATATGATCTTGCAGGAACAATTGTCGGCGTAGTTGAAAAATCAAAAATTATTGACGGCAGTAAAATTTCAAGCGGCGATGTTTTATTAGGATTTGAATCAAACGGACTTCACACAAACGGATATTCACTTGCCCGCAAAGTTCTTTTGGAAAAATTTGATGTAAATGAAACTCCCGAAGGCTTAAATCAATCTTTAGGCGAAGAATTGCTGAAAGTCCATAAATCATATTTGAAATTGATCTATGTTTTAAAAGAAAATTGCGAGATAAAAGGATTTTCGCACATTACCGGCGGCGGAATTATCGGGAATACGAAAAGAATTATTCCGGAAAATTTGCAAATCAAAATTGATTGGAATGCTTGGGAATTACCCGCGATTTTCAAATTGATAAAAGAAACCGGAAATGTAAAAGATGAAGAAATGCGCGAAGTTTTTAATATCGGAATCGGTTTGATTTCCGTTGTTGCAAAAAATGAAGTTGAAAAAGTAATTTCACTTGCAAATTCTATAAATGAAAAAGCAATTATGATTGGGGAAATTGAGTAAAATTTCACCGCAAAGTTGCTAAGACGCAAAGGAGTTTTTACGTAGAGACGAGATAAATCTCGTCTCTATAATTTTTCATTATTTCATTTCACAATTTAAGAATAATAGTTTTAATTCAGAAATTTAGAAAAGATTACGGACAAGCCGGAATGACAGGTAAAAACAGAGATTGCTTCGCTCCGCCTTGCCTAACGGCAGGCTGGCTCGCAATGACAAGTAGAAATTCTATATGGCATCACTTAAATTAATTTCTCTAAATTTTTAATCTTTTTATCTTTCAATCTTTTAATTTTTCCTGCAGGCATGCCTTCTGCACTAATCTTTTCATTTTTGAATCCTAATTACATTTCTGTAATTATTCTACAAACTTCATCTTGAAATTTACGCGCTTCTCTTGAACTTTCGGTAAAATTTTGCACCATAATTGAAAATGCGATTAAGTTTCCCTTTTTTGAATTTGCATAACCCGAAAGGCAACTTACTCCGCTTAAAGTTCCGGTTTTTGCCCGAACATTATTGAACGCAGCATTATTTTTCATTCGTGAGCGTAAAGTTCCGTCAACGCCTGCAACGGGAAATGAATTATACAATATTTCGTAAAGATCCGGGCGCGATTTGTAAATAAATTTCAAAATTTCCGTAAGCATTTCCGCTGTCATCAAATTGTAATGCGAAACTCCGGAACCATCGGCAATTCTGTAATTTTTCGTTTTTATATTTGCAAGAACGAAAAGACTATCAATCATTTTTATTCCGTTTTCCGCAGTTGCAGGCGCATCAAAATTATTGAAAGCCAAAGCACGCAAAAGCATTTCGGCATTTAAATTATCGCTCTCTTTGTTCGTTTCAAAAATTACATCAACTAAATTTCTTTTATGTGAATAAAGTTGAAATCCTGTTTCAAATTTTTTGATCTTAATTTCAGGATTTTCAACAATATTTTCCAGTTGTAGTTTTTCTTTTAAAAGAGTTAAAAAATAATAAGCGGGATCAAATAAATTAATTGTTTTGATAACAGGATTTGAATTTTTATATATCATTCCTTCAACTAAAATTTCGTTTGTTCGGTAAATCCAATTCCGTGAAATTTTTATTTTTCCGGTATCAAGATTTATTGTTTTTGCGTTATTTAAAATTGCAGTATAATAAGTTTGCGGATACAAATTTACATAAGGTTTTTCATTTAGATTTTGCGGTATTACTTCAACTGAAATTGTATTGTCATTTATGTTTAATGCCGATAAATAGGGCGCATCGGAAGAAGGATCATCATCCCACATCCAGCCTTTTCCCCAAAAAAGTGAATCGATTTTGGAAACATCCGCATAAATATTTCCGTTTATTTTTTTAATTCCCGCAAGGTTGATTTTACTTATCAAAGTATCAATATCTTCAGTAATAAAATCGGGATCGCAGCCGCCAATAACGTAAAGATTTCCGTTTAAAATTCCCTCTTCCAAATTTCCGTCATAAGCCAGTGAAGTTTCAAAGTTAAACTCTTTTCCGAGGAAAAAAAGCGCTGCAGCGGAAGTTAAAATTTTCATGGTTGATGCGGGACGCAAAAGCAGTTTTTCGTTTTTCCGGTAAAGATATTTGTCGGCAGTAAGATCGTAAATTTCAACTGAAGCAATTGAATTTTGAAAAAGTGAATCTAAAAATAGATTGTTTATTTTTTCCGGTAAATTTATTTGACCGTAAGCAAAATCAATTTTGATCAAAAAAAATAAAAGTGAAATTATGAAGAAGAATTTTTTCAATATTAACTCAAGTTGAGATTAAAATTTATCCGGATAAAAATATATTTGCAGATTACAGGGACGAAGCATGCTTCGTCCTAATTTTTATAAAATTGAATTTTAAATTTCAAAAGAAAATTTATATTTTAGAAATACGGTCTTGTTCTGTAATTTACGCCAATCTCATTTTCAACGAATCTTTTCGCGGCTTCGGTATCAATTTCATTCATTCCAACCACCGTCATTACAACATTTGTGTATTGTTTTGCTTTTTTTGCAAAATCGATCATTTCCGCGTGCATTTTAGAATCAACGCGCATTAGCTTTGCGTATTGTTCAGGATCAACCGAATTTAAACTTATCGAAACCGTGTCAATTAATCCTTCTAATTCCGGGGTTATATCTTTTTTGTTGATGTAATTTCCGTGTCCATCAGTATTCATGCGGGTTTTGCCGCCACTTTCTTTTACATATTTTGAAATTTCTTTTACAACATCCCAGCGGATCGTGGGCTCGCCGTAACCGCAAAAAACAATTTCAGAATATTTTTTCGGATCGCCGATTTCCTTAATGTAAACTTCCGCGGGCGGTTCTTCGGATTTTTTCATTTTTAAATTGTAACCTTTAATTACCGCTTCGCCCTTTCGATCACAAAAAATACAATCGGCATTACAGCGATTTGTAACATTAATGTAAAGCGCATCGCCGATTTCGTAAGTAAAACTTAAATCCTTTTTACTTCCGATTCCGAATAATTTATAGGCATTAAATGAAGTTGCGTTTGCAACATTTTCAACAGATATTTTTTGAATTTCGGCAATTTTTTCGGCAACTAATTTTATATTTGCAGGTTCATTTCTTTTTCCTCTGTGCGGAACAGGAGTCATAAAAGGGGCATCTGTTTCCAGCATAAGATTTTCAACCTGAACATTTTCAACTATCTTGCGTAAATTATCGGCTTTCGGAAAAGTAATATTTCCCGTAAATGAAATAAAATGATTCAGCGAAACTAATTCGCGCGCATCTTCAAGACTTCCTGAAAAGCAATGAAACTGCGCTTTCAATCCGGAATTTTTGTAAGATCGGATAATTTCCATAATGTCATTATCGGCTTCGCGATTGTGAACAACGATCGGCAAATTCAGATCAAGCGCAAGTTCAATTTGATTTTTAAATGCCGGAATTTGCTTTTCCTTTGGAGAAAAATCATAATGATAATCCAACCCGATTTCGCCAATGCCAACAACTTTTGTATTGGCGGCTAATTCTTCAATATTTTTGATCAGAGAATCTTCCCATTCAGCCGTATCGTGCGGATGAATTCCGATAGTTGCGTAAATCATATCATATTTTGATGCTAGTTCAACTGCTTGTGCAGAGCTTGCAAGATCGGTTCCCGGAACAATGATATAATCAACACCATTTGCTCTAGCGTTATCTAAAATTTGATTAATATCGCCGTTAAAATCGGGATAAAAAAGATGTGCGTGAGTATCAACAAACATTATGAAATCCTTTTTTGAATGTAGAATTCAGAATTTAGAATGTAGAATTTTTAATGCATTTTGATTGCAATTTTTTATTAGCGAAAAATTTACAGTTTCAAAATTCCATTCTAAACTTTTCAAAACTTATTTATTAAACAACATTAACTTTCATAAAATTCAAAACTGAAAATTTAAATTATAAATTTCAAATTGACTTTCATTTATTTCAAAAATACAAAAATTAGAATTTAATATTTTTAAATTATTTAAAATAAAAATGCCGGAAACTTTTATAAAAAATTCCGGCTTCAAAATTGTAACTTCCACATTCTTAATTTCTTACATTCTAAATTCTTAATTCTGCATTCTACATAATATTAAATTGCACCAAATAAGATGAAAGCGCTGAACCGTCAATTATATTTATTCCATTGTTTTCAACTTCGGGAAATTGATAAGATTCTTTCGCTAAAATTCCCGATGTTACCAAAAATGATTTTGAAATATTTTTGTAATCGTTCAGCGCTCCGGTAAATTTATTGATCGCGCCGGGTTCAAGTTTTTCATCATGAACAAATTTTACAACAATAGTTTCTTCTTTGTTATTAACGGTTTTTGAAGTTAAAAATATTCCTTTATCTTTTTCGTCAGAATATTTTATCATAGAATTATTTGCGTAGCCGAGTTTTACAAAAAGACCTTTAGCAACTTCTTCAAATTCTTCAGCCGAAAGATTATTTAATTTTTCCTGAACTTTATTTATATGTTCAACAACCGGATTTACTTCTTCAATTTCGGATTCATCTTTTACTTCCAGAATATTTAACCAATCTTCTGAAGTTACAATATCGGCAACATTTGCCGCTGAAAGTGAATCCATTAAATTTTTGTTCATTAATTTCTTTTCGGAAAGAACTCTGTAGATATTCTCTTCAACTGAATTACGGGTTAAATAAGTGAAAACATTTACCGGATTTCCGTTTGTGAAAATTTTATCTTCAAGCTGCCATGTTGAAATTGGATTCCACCAGTGATCGTAGTGAATTATATTTGAAACGGCATTTCCCAAATTCAAAACATTGCGCAATGCTTTTCCGTCAATAATTAGCGCGGTAATTTCTTCATTGGAAACAAAATCCTTTAAATTTTTAAGCAGCGCGGCTTCCGATGTATTTGAAAGATAAGTTCTGAATCCGATTCCGTTTTTTGTAAAATTTTCTTCAACGATTTTAATTCCGAATTTTTCATATTGCGAAAAAATTACAACTTTTTCTTTTCCGGATTTCATCGAACTTACCTGCGAAAGTAGAAGCTCTTCTTTTGGTGAAATTTCATCACCCGGCGAATAATTGAAAGTCTGCATTAATTGATGTAAAAGCCCGAAGATCTGCGGCTGAATCATAAAAATATTTCCGGCTTCAACTGCTGAGTTAACTTTTCTTTTACCTGCTTCCAGAATTATTTTATATTCTGCATCCTGCTCCTGACTTAGATCAATCCATTTTTCGTGATAGATCTTTTTAGGAAGCTGATTTGCAATTTCAGCTCTGCTTCTTTTTAAAATGAACGATTTTTCAGTTTCAGACTCAACTTCGTCATTCTTTTTTATATAATCTTTAACAATAGATCTTAATTTAAACATCTCTTCACTTAATTTATCTTCAACTAAATAATCTTTCAAAATCCACAAATAATTTACCGAAAGATCATTTACCGCTTTATTGAAAATTTCACTGTCTTTAATTGAGATATTATCGAGTAAAATCAAATTTATTTTAGATAACTTTTTTTTGCCTATTTTATTTGAAATTAAGTCTTCGGCAAAATCATTTGCGTCAATTAAATTTACCTGCGCAGGAAGTTTCCAAAGCATTTCCCTGTCAACTTTATCCCCGACAATACTTCGCACGGTTAATTCCGGCGCCCAAAAATTCAAATAACCTTCCCAGCCGATCGATTTATTTCTAAGCACGCTTAATTTTTTACTTCCGAATTCAAAATGATTTGTTAAGATCAGAATATTTTTTACCGCACCTAACTTCATTAAAATTTTAAGTGCAGAAATTGCCTGTATTTTTTTACCTGAACTGATTTCATCAGCCAAAACTGCAAATCTGTTTTTCGCCAAAAATTCAACGCCTGCTTTTTGATGTTCTTTCAAATTATTAAAAGCAGGAAGAATTTTTTCGTAATCTTCATCAAAAGAAGGTAAAAGCGAAGGATGATTTTCAACGGCTGATTCAAAAATTTCGGTCTTGTTCAAATTGATAGATTTTACGGCAAGCGTGCGAACTTTATTTATTGCAAAATTTCCGGTTTGCGAAATTATTTCAGGAATTAAAACAGGATTTACGGTGATCAGATTTTGCGAAACATCCGGCGTACCGAATTTTCTAATTTGATGCGACGTAAAATTTACATCGGCAAATTTAAATTTATCTGAATATTTCGCTAAAATTTTTGAAGCTGAATTTGTAAGATCGTTAGTTGGAATTTCTTTAGTTATAAATCCGCGTTTATCATTTTTGATCTTCAGATCAAAATTACTTTTAACTTCTGTCTTGAAATCAGAAATATTCAAAAGCTGAAGTTCCAAAGTTTCGGGAATAAAATCCAAAAGATTTTCAGTAACTTTTATTCCTTCGGTTGATTCCAAAAGGTTTTCCGTAATTCTGAATTGCTGCAAAAAGAATTTTTGAAGCTGTTCTTTTGATTTCAGTTTGGTAAGATTTTCATAACCGATCAGATTTTTCGTAACATTTTCAGAATAAAATTCAGATTGAATGAAAAACTTTTGAGTTATGCTTTCATCAATAAAATCAATACTTTTACTTGAGATCAGAAAATTATTTAATGAAGAAATTCCCGTTTCGTTTTCAAAAATCATTCTGTCGAAAATTTCCTGTAATGAAAATTTAAAATCGAATTTTTTATTGATAGAAACCGGATCGGTAATTTTTACGGGTGTTTTAAAAAAGAATTCGTGAAGCGCAAAAGTTAAAGTTTTTTGTCCGTTAAAATTGAGTGTCCGCAATTTCGGAATTTCAATTTTTTCGGCAATAAGCAAAACAGTTTCGGGCTTTGCAGTAAGCGGATCTTTAAATTTTTCTTTTGAAACTTTAGCAGGATTTATTGAAAAAAATATGCGCGCTGATTTTTGAATCTGCAAAGAAAATTTAAAAGATTTTGTTGCTCTTACTTGAAGAAAGCAGTTAAATTCCGGCAGCTCCAAAATCCTGATCTCGGGCGTATCGAAAAATATCACTTCGCTTGAAGGAATTTCGAGCCAATTGTTAAAAGCAGATTTTTCGATAAATTTAATCTTTGCGAAAGAAAAACTTTCCGTTGAGATCAGTGGAACTTTAAGCCATTTGTTCCAACTGAAATCTTCGGGTCTTTCGATCGTACTTACCGAAGCCGCTAATTTTGCGCGCAGTTTTGCCATTGTTCAATTAAAAATTAAAAATTAAAAAGAAAATTAGAAAATTATTCTTCCACTTTTTGAAGCTGAACTTGTTCGCACGCAATTTTTAATCTTTCAAACGGCTCAATCAAATTTCTGAATGATGCAATTCCGGATAACTTCTCTTTTATTTCATCAAGTTCATTTGCAAACTTTTTAGAAGTTTCCATGTAAATTGTTCCGAAATCATTGGTCAAAATTACAGCATCATCTTGCGAATTTCCTTTTGCGGGTTCTTCGCCGTCATTATACAATCTGATCGCTCTTATACTTTGTTTATTGTTAATTCCTAAAAACAGCGGATCTTTAACTAAAATAAGATCAATATCATCTTTAATTGCGTTCAAAAGCGGAAGCGCAATTAATTCAACAAGAATGTGCTCATTTAGAACGTTTCCGTACAATGTTTTTTGAAATCCGGTTGGTTTTATTGGCGCCGTAACGCGGAATTCAAGTGGTTTGGTATCGGGATCAGTAACTAAAATTGCGCCCATAATTCCGTTATTTTCATCGAAACTGTAAGTTTCCAAAAAAGCAATTCTCACTAAATCCATATTTTCTCCAAAATAAATTTGATATAATTATTGCAATAATTTTATTATCGAGATTAATAATTTCAATTTTAGTGCCAAAAAGAAGTATGAGTTTTTAAACGTAAAATTAAGATTTCTAACCTACGGTTCGAAATGAATAGAGAAATTTAAACATCACAAAATCAACGAAGTGGTCATGACAATCTCGAAAAAACCGGAGATTGCTTCGCTCAATTTTATTCGCTCGCAATGACATGAAAACAAATCCTACAAATTATTATCTTTTCATCTTTTTAATCTTTTTAATCTTTGAATCTTTGAATCTTTGAATCTTTGAATCTTTGAATCTTTGAATCTTTTTATTTTCCATTCTAACTTCAACTTCGTAAATTTGATAATCTAAAATCATCTAACTATTTATGAAAAAAATATTTTTTATTTTAATTATGTCAATAGGATTTATATCATGCGGTAACGATAACGGCGGAAATAAAAATCCTGTAAGAAAACCTGATTTTTATTTAGGTGAAATTTTGAACAAACCAAATTTTAATTCAGATAACGCTTACGCTTACATCGAAAAACAGATTTCTTTCGGTCCGCGCAATCCAAATTCAGAAGGACACAAAAAAGCATTGGATTTTTTAGCATCTGAATTGCGGAAATTTAACGATAATGTTGAACTTCAGAATTTTGCATATCCCGGCTACAACGAAACTCTTTCGCTTACAAATTTGATCGCAAGATTTAATCCGGATTCACCGAATAGAATTTTTATCTGCGCACATTGGGATACGCGTCCGCGCGCCGAACACGATGAAGATGAATCTAAAAGAAATTTGCCGATCTTAGGCGCAAATGATGGCGGCAGCGGAACCGGAATGGTTTTGGAATTGGCAAGAATCTTAAAAGAAAATCCTGTTGATTACGGAATTGATCTTATTTTATTTGATGGCGAAGATTATGGCCATGAAAGCGATCTTGCAAATTACGCGCTCGGTGCAAAATATTTTGCCGCAACAAAACAAAATTACAATCCGAAATTTGGAATATTATTAGATCTTGTTGGCGATAAAGAAGCGGTTTTTCCGAAAGAAGGTTATTCGGTTTTATACGGACGCGAAATTGTTGAAACAATTTGGGGCATTGCGCAAAATTTAAATGCCACAACTTTTTCGCATTTTGAATCACACCCGATTTACGATGATCATGTTCCTTTAAATCAAGCCGGAATAAAAACAATTAATATTGTTGATATTGATTTGATTGGTGCAGATTCATTTAACAAAAGAAGAAATTACTGGCACACACATAACGATAATATGGAAAACATCAGCAAAGAAACGCTGCGACAAGTTGGCGAAGTTTTGCTAAATTTAATTTATTCACTAAGATTTGAGCAACCAAACACATAATGAAAAAATATAAAGAATTTATTGTAAAAGCTGAACCTTTCATTACTGATATTTTAACCGGATTTCTGTGGGAATTGGAAATTTCAGGAATTACGGAAGAAAGTGATCGTTTACTTGTATTTTCGGAAGAGGAAAATGTTTCATTACATCAAATTGAAGAAAAATTGAATTCGCTCGTTGAAGATAAAATTCTTGCTGTTTATTCGGTTGAAGAGCGTGAATTTGAAAATAAAAACTGGAACGAAGAATGGGAAAAATCAATTAAAGTTATTGAAGTTTCCGAAAAAGTTGTGATAAAACCTACATTCAGAAATTACGAGCCGAAAGAAAACCAAATTATAATTACAATTGATCCGAAAATGTCATTCGGAACCGGCGAACATCAAACGACAAGATTGGTAATTCAGCTTATCGAAAAATATATAAAGCAAAATTCCAAAGTTTTGGATGTTGGAACGGGAACCGGAGTTTTGGCAATTGCCGCAATTTTACTCGGTGCCAAAAACGCAATTGCTTTTGATATTGATGAATGGAGCACAGAAAACGGAGTTGAAAATGCCGGACTGAATTCCGTTCAGGATAAAGTTGAATTTAAACAATGCGATATTTATGAAATCGAAAATAAAAAATTCGATCTCGTTTTAGCAAATATTCAAAAGAATATTTTGATGGAAATTGCTGAAGAAATTAGCGCAAGGACTTCGGAAAGCGGAAATTTGATACTTTCCGGATTGCTTGAACATGATGAAGAAGATATTGTAAAAAAATATTCCTCACTTGGATTTAAATTTCTGGAAAAGATTCAAGAAGGCGAATGGATCGCGCTGGCGTTTGAATAAGAATTTAAGAATGTAAGAAAATGAGGATACAGAATTTGAGCAGAAAAATTTTGTGAATCAAAATTCCTGAATTTTTATTTTCATTCAAGTTATATTTTTATAAAAATATTCTTCTAGATTTAGTAAAATTCCAAAATTGTAAAGACGGGATTTATCCCGTCTTTACTACGTAATTAAAAAGTAAATCAACATTCTTACCTACTAAGTTCTCGCATTCTTAAATTCTTAATTTCTAAGCCGCCGAATTATTTACATCAAGTTTCTTCAAAAGTTTTTCCAATTCTACTTGTTCTTCATCGCTTAAAGCATTCGCAATTGTAGTGATATTTTTTGCGTGAACAGGAAAAACATTTGCCATTTTATCTTTCCCTTTTGAAGTAAGTTCGGCAATAATAATTCTTCTGTCCTCATTTGAAGGAACTCTTTTTACCAAATTTTCTTTTTCCAGATTATCAACAACGCATGTAATATTTGCGCCGCTTACAAATAACTTTTCGCCTATTTTCTTTAACGGCATTGGTCCGTAAACATAAAGCACTTCCATTACATTATATTGCGGACCTGTTAATCTGTGTTCAAAAACTGCCTTTACCTGAGTTTTTCTTAATGATTCATACGTTTGCGAAAGTTTTTCCCATAAATTTAACGCTTGCTTAGTTTTAGTATCCATAACTTACCTGCCTTTTTATTTAACTCAACCCATTATTTTTAGTTCTCTTCGTAGCAATTTGTAATCAGGTAAAATCTCCTTAACTAAATTCCAAAATCTTTCCGAGTGATTTAATTCCTTTAAATGACACAATTCATGAATTATAACATACTCAATCAATCTTTTCGGCAGTTTCATCAAATTATAATTGAACGATAAATTTTTCCGGCGCGAACAACTTCCCCATCTTGTTTTTTGTCCGCGAATCGTAATTCTGTTAAATTCAAATCCGTATTTCGAAGCAAGATTTTCAACTTCCACAGGAATGAATTGAGAAGCTTTTAATTTCAGCCAGCGCTCAAAAAGTTCTTCGATCTTCATTTGGCTGTTTATAGGACTTACAACTATCAATTCATTATTTTTAAATTCGATCTGATGTTTTTTTGATTTTGGATCAAAATTTCTTTTAACATTAAGTTCATTTCCCAAAAAGAAAAACCCCTGTTTTTTTTGAGAAATTTGTCCATAATGTTTTAAGATCCAATCTTTTTTCTGATTCAAAAAACTTTCAGCATCATCAAAATGAATCCCTTTCGGAACAATTAAAACCACTCCTTTTTGCGGAGAAATTTCAATTCTTAAATTCCTTGCTTTTTTACTTAATGAAACCGTATAATTTATTTGAACGTTGTCTAATAAAATTCTTTTTTCAATCGGCAATTTTTCGGCAAATTTTTGTTAAATTTAGAAATATTATTTAATTCGTGATAATTTAAAAATTAAACTATTCGATTCCAAAGTAAAAATACGGTATAAATGACACTGCCTTATGTTAACTAATATTAAAAATATTGATAACATTTCAATAGAAAAATTTAACTCTTTTATAATTAAAGTTTTAGCGAATTTTAATAAAGTCAAAAATGAAAGAATTTTTGTAAGCCATTGTTTTAATTTGAATAAAGAATTTTCTTTTGATCTGATGAATTTTCCTGTAAATGAAAACTATTTATACTTTGAAAAACCTGATTCAAATTTCAAGCTTTTCGGGTTTGATAAAATTTATACGATCGAGATAAACGGCGAAAATAATTTAAGTAAAGTCGAAGCGAAAATTTCAGAGATTGAAAAAATTTTAATAAAGGATTCTAACGCAAATAATTCTATAAATCCTCCGCTGGTATTAGGCGGAATGAAATTTTCAAGCGAAAATAAAAATGAATTATGGCAGGATTTTTTCGATTCCGATTGGTTCATTCCAAAATTTCTAATCTTTTCCGAAAAAGGAAATTTCTATTTAATTTATAATTTTTTTATTGATGAAAATTCAAAGCCGGATAATATTTTAAAAGATCTGGAAGAATTTTTCTTTGAAATAAACTCACTTTCCCATTCAACTTTTTCCGGAACAAAAATAATTTCGTTCAAAGGAAATTCAGAAAACGAGAAATCAAAATGGAAAGAATCAATAAATAAAATTCTTAATGAAATTGATTCCGGCAAAATTAAGAAAGCAGTTTTATCAAGATTTGTTGAAGCCGAATTATCCGGAATTCCTGATATTTTTTTTCTACTTGAAAAATTAAAAATAAAATATCCTGATTGTTATCTTTTCGCATACAAAAAAAATAATTCGATATTTTTCGGCGCATCACCGGAAAAGCTACTTAGATTCAATCAGGATTTTATTGAAGCTGATGCGCTTGCCGGTTCATCACCGCGCGGTAAAAATGATATTGAAGATAAAATTTTTGAGAACGAACTTTTACGCAGCGAGAAAAATCTACGCGAACATAATTCCGTAATAAATTATATTTCAGAATTATTTAAAAATTCATCAACCGGAATTCAATTTGAAAAAAATCCGAAGATTAAAAAATTACTGAACATACAGCATCTATGGACTCCGATAAAAATCAAATTAAATTCCGAAGAAAATATTTTTTCCGTATTGGGAAAAGTTCATCCAACGCCCGCCGTTTGCGGCGTTCCTTTGAAAGAATCTTTAAATTTAATAACAAATATTGAAGATTATCCGCGCGGATTTTATTTGCCGGCGGCGGAATTGTAAGCGGCTCTGATGCCGAATCAGAATTTCATGAAACGGAATTAAAACTTAAACCGATACTTTCCCTTTTTGAAAATGAAAATTAAAGTAAACCGAAATATAATCTGGACAAATATTTTTGCAGAAACCCTTGTAAAATCAGGTGTACGATACGCTTGCATTTCTCCGGGTTCGCGCAGCACACCATTAACATTTGCTTTTGCGCAAAATAAAAATATTAAAACTTTTGTAAATATTGATGAACGCTCAAACGGATTTTTTGCGCTCGGATTAGCAAAAGCAACGAAAACTCCCGTAGTTTTAATTTGCACATCGGGAACTGCCGTTGCTGAATTTTATCCTGCAATAATTGAAGCTTATCAAAATAGAATTCCGTTAATTGTTTGCACAGCTGACCGTCCACCTGAGTTACAGAATCGCGGAGCAAATCAAACAATTAATCAGTACAATATTTACGCTAATCATATTTTGCATTTTGAAAATGCCGGTTTACCGGATATTTCAAACGATAAGATTGATTACATAAGATCTTTGGCAAGATTTTCTTTTGAAAAAAGTATTAATGAATCAGGTCCGGTTCACATAAATTTCCCTTTCAATAAACCGTTTGAACCTGATGATTTTACAGATGAAATTGATGAAGGAGTTTTAAATTTTTCTTCTGAAAATATTTTTGAACCTAAAAAGATCTCAAATGAAATTGATGAAGAAAAATTTTCGGAAATAGTAAATACGATTTCACAAAGTTCCAAAGGGCTTATTATTGTAGGTCCGAATGAAGGTGACGAATTTTTCGCAACAAATATAATTGAACTTTCCAAAAGAATAAATGCACCGGTTTTGGCTGACGCTTCTTCAAATTTGCGTTTTGGAAAATTTGCAAAAGAAAATATAATTTCAAATTTTGAAGGATTTATCAGAACAAAAAAATTTACTAAAGAAAACATTCCAGACTTTATTTTTCAATTCGGAAGAACCGTAACTTCAAAAGGATTGGAAACATATCTTGAGAAAGTTCAAACGAAGAGATTTCTGATAAATAAATTCGGCGATGTTTTTGATCCTGCTAACAAAGCTGAATTTTCACTCGCGATTTCTGCGGTTGAGTTTTGTCAAAAAGCAATTTCAATATTCAACGAATCGAATTTTGAAAACAATAAAATTTATCTGAATAAATTTATTGAAGCAGAAAATGTTTCGAATCAAATTTTGGAAGATTATTTCTTAAATAAAAAATTTCCTTTTGAAAAATTTATTATAGATGAATTAATTGAATTGATACCTGCCGAATCAAATTTAATGATATCTAACAGTATGCCGATTCGAGATTTTGATTACTTTGCAAAAAAGTCTGATAAATTAATTTCAGTTTTTCAAAATCGCGGTGCAAGCGGAATTGACGGAATTATTTCAACTGCGCTGGGAATTTATACTGCAACAAAAAAAATCACTTTACTTTTAACGGGCGATTTGGCTTTTTATTATGATATGAATGGACTTCTTGCTGCGCGTAATTATAAAATTCCACTTGTGATTATACTGATAAATAATAACGGCGGAGGAATTTTTGAAATGCTTCCTGTTTCAAAATACGGAAATGTTTTTGATGAATTTTTTACTACTCCGCACAATTTAGATTTTTCAATATTTGTTACTGGTTACGGAGGAAATTATTTTTCACCTAAAACAAAAAATGAGTTCAAAGAAAGTTTGGAAAGATCAATTTCAGAAAAAACATTTTCTGTAATTGAAATAAAAACAAATTCTAAAATTTCGGCGGAATTGCGAAAAGAATATTGGAATAAAATTCAGGAAAGAATTGATAAATGAAAATCAAATTTGATTCATTTTCGCTTTATGTAGAAGTACCTGCCGGTAGAATTTCATCGGATCAAATTCCTGTTTTTTTTCTACACGGATTTACAGGCTCATCAAAAGATTGGCATGAAATTATTCCAAAACTAAACACGAGAATTTTTCCTGTAATGCTTGATTTTATTGGTCATGGTAAAAGTGATTCACCCGATGAGGTTAATTTTTACTCACATGAAAATATCGCTGAGCAAATTAAAACTATTCTGCAAAAATTGAATTTACAGAAAGTAATCTTGTGCGGATATTCTATGGGTGGAAGAGCTGCAATTTCATTCGCTGCAAAATATCCTGAATTTGTAAAAGCTTTGATATTAGAAAGCGCTTCATTCGGAATTGAAAAACAGGAAGAAAGAATTTTGCGTCAAGTAAGCGATGAAAAACTCTCAGAATTTATTCTGAATAATTCTATTGAGGAATTTGTTGATTACTGGATGAAGCTTCCCCTTTTCATTTCGCAAATTAATTTGCCTGAAAGTAAATTACGGCAAATAAAAAGAAGAAAATTGAAAAACAATAAAACCGGAATTTCAAATTCATTAAAAGGATTTTCAACGGGAGTTATGCCCTATTTTTTCGGTGATATTTATCAATTAGATTTTCCTAAACTTTTAATAACCGGTGAACTTGATGAAAAATATACCGAAATGAACAAGAGTTTTATTGAAGATATGAAAAATGCCGAACATATAATTTTTGCTAATTGCAGACACACGGTTCATCTTGAAAATCCTGATAAATTTGTTCAGGTAATTCATCGTTTTATTGAAAAATTTTAATCGTAATTTTGTATCTTATAAAAATAAATTGTTAAAAAGTAGAAGGTAAAAAATGGAATTTTCTTGGAAAAAATCTAAAGAATATAAAGATATTATTTATGAAAAAATGGATGGCATTGCTAAAGTTACAATAAATCGCCCAGAAGTTAGAAATGCTTTCCGTCCTGAAACTGTTCACGAATTATATGATGCTTTTTTGGATGCACGTGAGGATCCGGAAATTGGCGTAATTTTGTTGACAGGTGCTGGTCCAGCACAAGATGGCAAATATGCTTTTTGCAGCGGCGGTGATCAAAGAATTCGCGGTGATCAAGGATATATCGGTGGTGATGGCGTTCCGAGATTAAATGTTTTGGATCTTCAAAAACTGATTAGAAGCATTCCTAAAGTTGTTATTGCATTAGTTGCAGGATATGCAATTGGCGGAGGTCATGTTTTACATGTTGTTTGCGATTTAACTATTGCAGCAGAAAATGCAATATTCGGTCAAACCGGACCAAAAGTGGGAAGTTTTGATGGCGGTTTCGGTGCAAGTTATTTGGCGAGAATCGTTGGACAAAAAAAGGCGCGTGAAATTTGGTTTCTCTGCCGCCAGTATGATGCAAAAGAAGCAATGGAAATGGGCTTGGTAAATAAAGTTGTAGCTGTTGAAGATCTTGAAAAAGAAGGCGTTCAATGGGCAAAAGAAATTTTGGAAAAAAGTCCGCTTGCCATTCGTTTACTTAAATCTGCATTCAATGCTGAACTTGACGGACAGCAAGGAATTCAGGAATTAGCAGGAAACGCTACTTTGCTTTATTATATGAGTGATGAAGCACAGGAAGGTAAAAAAGCATATCTAGAAAAAAGAAAACCGGATTTTAAGAAATTTCCAAGATTACCGTAAACTAGTTTTCAATTTAAAATAATTAGTTTTCAGGATTTTTCTTAGGAATATAGTATTCTATGTTTCTATAGTTTTTAAATAATTTTATTGAAATTTTTTTTTCAAATATTTTTAAATGCAATCAGAAAATACATTACAAATTTCAAAGATAAAAAGTTGGATATTAGCGAGCCGCCCGAAAACATTGCCTGCAGCAGCTGTTCCGGTTTTGGTTGGTACCGCGCTTGCTGCAAACAATAACAAATTTAAACTCGATGCTGCGCTTGTAGCTCTGATATGTTCTTTATTAATTCAAATTGCTACAAACTTCGTTAATGATCTTTATGATTTTCTAAAAGGTACCGATAAAAAAGATCGTTCAGGACCTTTACGTGTTCTCGCTTCCGGATTGATTTCAGTAAGTGAAATGAAAACCGGAATAATTTTAACTTTCGGTTTAGCATTTTTGCTCGGACTTTATCTCGTTTATATTGGAGGCGCCTTTATTTTACTAATCGGAGTTCTTTCAATATTTGCCGGAATTGCCTACACTGCGGGTCCGTATCCGTTAGCCTATAATGGACTCGGCGATATTTTTGTTTTCCTTTTTTTCGGAGTCGTGGGAACTGTCGGGACTTACTATGTACAAACTTTACAAATTACATCAACGGCATTTTGGGCATCAATTCCTGTTGGTGCGTTGATAACAAATATTTTGGTAGTGAATAATTATCGCGATACTGACGAGGATAGAATTGCAGGAAAGCGAACATTAGCCGTTATTTTCGGAAAAAGTTTTGCGCGTTATCAATATATTTTTTTATTGGCTATAAGCTATATTTCAATACTGATAATATTTTTTCAACTAAAAAATTACTGGATATTTTTACCGATTGTTACAATTCCGGTGGCTGTAAAATTAGTTAAAATGCTTTACAAACTCGAAGGAAAAGAGCTTAACAAAACTTTGGAACTTACTGCAAAATTTTCCGCTTTGTTCGGATTTCTTTTTTCACTCGGCATTTTGTTATGAAGATAAAAAATTACAATATAATTCCTTACAAACTAAAATTTAAAAATGAATTTAGAACTTCGGTAAAATCAATAAAAGAAAAAGCCGGTTTTAAATTAGAACTAATTTCAGAAAATGGAAATTCTGCTTTGGGTGATTGCTGTCCTTTATTCGAAGCTAATCGTGAAAACGTAAACGAAAGTGAAATCCTAATTAAAAATTTAATTGAAGAAATTAAAGATATTGAAATTGATTCTATAGAACAGATCCAAAATATTTCAGAGAAACTTGAGGATGTATTTTCAGCTCAGCATTGTGTTTCCCAAGCATTATTAAATCTATACTCAAAAGAACAAAACAAAGATCTGATTGATGTATTGAATTTAAATTTCACTGATGAAATTGAAGCGAACGGAATCATCGGACTCCATCCGGTTGAAGAATCTTTAGAAATTTTTTCTGATCAAATAAACCGGGGATTTAAAACTATAAAATTAAAGATAGGACGAAATAGATTTTCAGATGACATTGATTTTCTTGAAAAGATAAGAAAATATTTCTCTGATGATATTAAGATCCGTCTTGATATAAACGCTGCGTGGAGCTTTAACGAAGCGTGCATTAAATTAAAAGAAATCGCTTATTTTAACATTGAATATATCGAACAGCCACTCAATAATTTACATGAATTGCTTGAATTAGCCGCTAATTCACCTGTAAATATAGCCGTTGATGAATCATTAAAAAATATTTCCAATGCTGAAATCATAATGAACAATGGTTCAATAAAATATTTTGTTTTGAAGCCGATGAGAATTGGAAGAATTTTGGATTCAATAAGATTGATAAGATTAGCTGAAGAAAAAGGAATTTCTGTTACAATTTCTTCATCATTTGAATCAGAGATCGGGTTTAAGAATTTACTTATGCTTGCTTCAATTTGTAAAAACAAAAACGCTCACGGACTTTCAACTTATCTTCATCTGGAAAATTTTTCTTCGAAAGATCTTTTTAATTTTTCGGAAGGTAAAATCTCAATTTTAAATAAATCGATCTTTAATTCATAAAAATGAATTACAATGTTTTCGAAATATTAAAATCTCATGATGAAAATTCCACCGCAATAATTTCAAAAAATAATAAGATCAATTACAAAACTTTCATTAAAAATGTTTTAATTTTTGAAAATGATTTTTTGAAATACGGGATTAAACCGGATCAAAAGATTGCAATACTCTGCGGCAATAACCATAATTTTATTTACTCAATATTTGCTTTATGGAAGATCGGAGCAGTTCCAATTCCATTAAATACAAAACTCACTGATTCTGAATTAAATTATCAAATTAATTTTATTCAGTCTGAATTTTTGATCACGGAGAATTCTTTCAGTGAAAGAAATTTAAAGATCAAAAAGAAATTTTTTATTGATGAAATTGAAATTAATTTATCTGAATTAATTTTTGATTCATCATTTAAAAATAATTTTGATAAGGATAAAATTGCCTTGATGCTCTTCACTTCCGGCACAACAGAAAAGCCGAAAGCAGTTATGCTTACTTTTCAAAATTTAATTTCAAGTGCTCTTAATGCAATTAATTTTTTAGAATTAAATTCACAAGATAAATTTCTAGCTTCACTTCCTTTTTATCACATAGGCGGATTTTCAATTTTTATGCGAGCATTTATTTGCTGCGGTTCTGTAATTATTCCGAATGAAATTTCCACAAATAATATTATTGATAAAATTAAAAACTCTGAAATTACAATCGTCTCGCTTGTTCCGACTGTTTTGAAATACATTACTGATAATAGAATTTTTTCACCCAGAAATTTGCGTTATATTTTACTCGGCGGCGCTCAAACTAATTCCGACCTTGTAAAATCGGCATTGAAATTAAATTATAATATTGTTAAAGTTTATGGCTCAACAGAAACTTCCGCGTTTGTTACAGCGTTAAAAGTAAATGATAATATTGATAAAATTGATTCGATCGGGAAACCACTTCCGGGAATTGAAGTAAAAATCTTTAGTATAGATAATGATGAATTCCAAAATTCAAATACCGGAGAGATTGCTGTTAAAAGTCAAAATGTGATGAAAGGTTATTTCAATAGTGATCTGAATAAATTTAAAGATGGATTTTATTTAACCGGAGATATTGGATTTATTGATAATGAAGGATTTCTTTTTATCGAATCACGCAGAAACGATTTGATAATATCAGGCGGTGAAAATATAAATCCTTTTGAAATTGAAAATCTTCTTTATGATATTGACTTTATTGATCAAGTTTGTGTTTTCGGAATTTCAGATGAAAAATGGGGAGAAGTTCCCGCTGCTGCAATTGTCCTGAATAAAATTAATTTAAATGATTTAGAAATCTTAAAAGAAAATATTTTAAACTTTTTGAAAGGAAAAATTTCATCCTATAAAATTCCGAAAAAAATATTATTTGTTGAAGAACTCCCAAAAACTTCGTTGGGCAAATTAAAACGGAATGAAATAAAAAGAACATTCAATCAAAGTTCTTCTTTGTGAGTAAGCAAAAATTCAAAAAGGTCTGGTGGAATATTTGTCTTTTGCCATGAATCTTTACTTATCATTACATGAACGGTTTTAACCTGAGCGGTCAATTCTTCATCATCATCATAAAAAAGATATTTTAATTCAAATGATGAATCTTTTAATTTCGTTACAATTATGTTTACCCTGATTTTACTGCCTGGAAATATGGGTTTTTTAAAATCAACTTCCGCGTGAATAATTGGAATTGCAAAATCGTTATCATAAAAATAACTTCTTTCAAGTTGGGCTTCGCTTATCATATTTTCATAAGCTGTGTGGGCAAGATTGAAAATATTGGCAAAAAATATTACGCCGGCAGGATCGGCATGAAAAAAATTTACATCAATTTTGCAGGAAAACATTTTTTACCTTTTTGAATCTTTTATGATATTTGCATTGTTTAAAAGTGAAAAATTATTTTTTCGGATGCAATTATTTTCATCATTTATCATTTATTTTTTTTATATATTTGGCAAAATTTTTAATGAATGGAACAATGAACAATAAATTTCTAATAATACTATCTTTTTTAATTTTTTCTTTTTCTTCTTTAATGTTTTCGCAGGAAAAAGAATACGAAGTGAAAAGAACTTATTTTGATAACGGTAAATTAAAAACCGAAGGCGTTTTTCATTACGGAAAACGTGAAGGCAGTTATAAAGAATATTATAACGATGGAACGATCTGGAAAGAATGGTATTTTGTTGATGATAAGGAAGACGGAATTTCACGCTGGTATTTTCCGGATGGAAGTTTGAGTATGGAATGGAATTATGTTCAGGGTAAACTTGAAGGCATATCACGCTGGTATTATCAAACCGGTGAACTTTGGGCTGAACCGAATTACGTTAATAACGTTCAGGAAGGTATTACAAAAACTTATTATAATTCGGGAAAACTTCAGGGAAAATGGAATTATCACAATGGAAAATTGAACGGACTTTCTCAAACTTTCTTTGAAAGCGGTCCGGTTGAAGTTGAACGTTATTATGTTGATGGCAAAATGGAAGGGTTAAGCCGCGTTTATTTTGATAACGGAATTGTAGCGCTCGAAGCAAATTACACTAATGATAAACTTGAAGGAACTTCAAAATTATTTTATCCGGATGGCTCAATTAAAGTGATTGATACTTACAAAGACGGACAAATTGTAAAACGAGAACGATATGATATAGTTGGAAAGTTTGATAAAATTGAAGAGAACTTTAAAGAGCATTATGAAAACGGTGTGCTGAGATCCGACTTTACTTTTAAAGACGGTAAAAAAGAAGGATTGAATAAAACCTATTATTCAAGCGGATTTATTGAATCGGAAATGAATTATAAAGATGGAAAACTTGAAGGTGAAGCACAAACTTTTCACGATAGCGGTTTTGTAAAATCTGTTGGTTTTTACGTTAACAATAATCTTGACGGCAGATATGTTGAGTATCATCTAAACGGAAATATTTCAATGGAAACAACTTATCTCGATGGTATGATCTTCGGTACAGTAAAAAAATTTCATGAAAACGGGAATATAAAATCTGAATCAAATTATACTGAGGGAAAGTTAACCGGAACTTATAAAGAATTTTATGAAAGCGGAAAGTTAATGTCTGAGGCATATTACAAAGACGGCAAACTTGAGGGAGTTCAAACCCGATATTTTGAAAACGGAAAAGTTCAGGAGTACGCTTTTTATTCTGAAGATCGCTTTAACGGTAACAATGTTGTTTATTACGATAACGGGAATATTAAAACCGAGAAAAGATATGTTTACGGAACTTTAGTTTCCGAGAAAAATTTTGATGAGCGAGGCAGACAAATAAAACAGTAATTTATTTTTATAATTATTCTTATTTCAATTTTTTAATTAAAAATTGTTCGGAAAATTTATTGCCGAAATTTAAAGCCGGGGTTTGTGTTCCGGCTTTTCCTTTTCCATTTAAAATTAATATAGCAATCACCGAGGCAGCAAGCGCAGTAAATTCATATCCATCGGGATAAACAAAAACATGTTCAATTTCATTTCCGACTTTATTTACGGCTCTTCCCCAAATATAACTTAAAGATTTTCTTCTTGAAACTTCATCAGGACCAACAATAAAAGCATCTATGATTTTTGTTAAAAGATTCTTGAAAATTTCATTTGATAAAATTTTTGCAAAGAATTTTACATTTGATGAAATAATTTCCGGAATTGCCAAATAAATTTCAATATTTTTTATTCCGGTTGAAAAATAAGCATTGTAAGCATCAGCCCACGGAATTGCAGTTGCGGAAGATTTAAAATCAACAAAATTAATATTAAGATTTTTTTCGCCAAAGGGAATATTTTTCATTTCCCCATTTTCACGAAAAAAAACACTTTCAGAAATATTTTCGAGTGAGGATTTAAAAGTACCCCGTGAAATTTTTCCGTTTTTTATAGCGATAGCTAATTGAATTTTTTCTGCATCTTGCATTTCATCTGTAAGCAATTTCGCCATACAATCTGTCGGCACAACATCAAATCCAATTCCCGGCATTATAGTAATTTCATTTTGAATTGCTACCGTATTTTTACTCCACGCATATTTGAAGATTTCAACTTCACCTGTAATATCAAGATAATTTCTTTTATTCTGCAAACATGCGTCAATTAAGGGTTTAGCAGTTTTTGAAAATGGTCCTGCGCAGTTTAAAATTGTATTTATATCCTCCAAATTATTTTTGATGTTTTCAAGATCATTTAGATCGAATATTCTGTATGCGAGTTGATGTTTTTTAGCGAGAGCAGAAATTTCATCTTTATTTCTTCCAGCCAAAACCGGATTTACATTTTTAGCAATTAATTTTTCAAGAATTAATTTTGCAGAATATCCGTTTGCTCCATAAAGTAATATTTTTGAATTATGTTTCATTATTCAATTTTTATTTTTTGGTAATTACTAATAGTTAATTTAATGTAAAAATCTTTTGATTAAGTGAAAATATTTTGGTCGATCATATATTCTATTTTAACGAAAATAATTTTAAATCCCATTTTTAAACATTACATTTCTTATGAAACTACTGATTCTATTGACTGAAATGCTGAATACAAAAAATGCTCTGCTAAAATTTAGCAGAGCATTTTTTCATTGATAGGCTAATCTAAAAATTTTCCAAAACAATTTTTTTCTTTGATTCTGATAATTTTGTTTCGGAATTAGCTGTTCTATAATCTTCATACGCTGCAAAGAAAATTCCTAAATGGACTAAAATTATTCCAACAGCAGCAAACATTGGCAAAGTATAAATCAATTCAATTCCATTTAAATATCTTGTAAATATTCCAGCTGCGATTAATAGCATTATAAATACTTGCGGAAATACTAATTTCAGAAAGCTGCCTGCTGATTTCTCTTTAGGCGTTGCGATGAATGGAATCTTGATTCTGAAAACTGAAAGTAAAAATGCTAGAGTATAAATATGCCAGCTTCCGGCTGCAAGCAAGAATCCGTAAATTCCTGCCATTTTTCCCAATCCTTTTTTTGTATAAAAGATTTCATTTGCCGTTCTATTTATCAACATAAAAAATATAAAAAACGGAGCAGCATGAATTACATAATCGTTAAATTCATTTATATATCTTGGACCAGCTGAGATCAATAAAATCAATATTGAAATGATGTGCAGGAAAATTACCGGACCGGCCAAATAACTTGACATTCGATTCAAGTAACATATATTCTTTTCAAAGCCCAATTTAAAAATAAGTTTAGGATATTTTTCAAAGAATACTTCAAAAACACCACGCGCCCATTTAAATTGCTGTTTATTGAAAGATTCAAGATCAGCAGGCACCAATCCTTTGGCTGATGAAACAGGAACATATTCGGTTTTCCAACCGTGCGCATGTATATTTATTGATGTATGAAGATCTTCAGCAAGTCCGGGTTTGTATCCGCCAATGCTATTCAAAGTTTCTCTTCTGAAAAGTGAATTGCTTCCGAAAATAGTTACGCAGCCTCTTTGATTTAAGCCGAGAATTGTCGGACCAAAATAATTATCGCTTAAACTTGCGCACGCTTTTGAGGTGTAACTTTCCATTGAGTTTGAGTAATCTAAAATTACCTGCACTGCACCGACTTTTTCATTTTCAAAATAACCAAGCGAATTTGTTAAAAATTCATTTTCAGGAATGTGATCAATATCAAAAATTGCAATTATCTCACCGGTTGAATGATTCAAAGCATTGTTAATATTTCCGGCTTTGTAATCTTTATTATCATTTCTGGTTATATATTTTGCTCCGTATTTTTGTGCAATGTTTTTGTATTGTTCATTTCTTCCGTCATCAATAACATAAGTTGTGTGAGGGTAAGAAATCTCTGTTGCTGCCTTTATGGCTTTTTCTACAAGCCAGTTTGGCTCGTTATAAGTCGGAATGAAAACATCAACTGAATAATCTTTTTTTATTCTTTTCAATTTCGGGAAGGCAGCTTTCCAGTAAATAAACCAGCCTGAAAATATTTGCGTGACAGAAAAAACCACCGAGCTGATAAATAAAAACAGGAATATCGGATGCACAACTTTAAGATCTTTAAACCACCAGTAAAAAAAATACAGCGAAGAAATGATTCCCAAAAGAATTAATATTTTTAATTTTGATACTTTCATAAATCTAACTTATTTATTTTCAATTGACGTGCATTTAAAATACTTTTAACAAAATAATAAGGTGAAAATATTGCACCTTTAATTTCGTTTTTTACAAATGCTAAAGTTTGTTTATCTTTTTTGATTATTGATTTTACTCCGCGTAATAAAAGCCAGACTGTTAACCAATGCAGAATTGCGAATTTTATCAGTGCAAATCTTACATTTTTCGAGTAAGAAAAAACCGTTGCAAGATAAGCCGGAAACGATCTACCGTTATTATAAATTTGTTTCTCAAGCGCAATATTATCGCTTCTGTGAAAATGCTTAATGTAAGCCGCAGGCTCGTAACGAAGAGCATATCCGTTAAATACCAATCTGTAAAACATTTCGATATCACCGCCTCCTTGCGTTGGAGTTCCGACATCAAGCAATGGATTAAAAAAGCCAGCTTTATCAAAAACGTTTTTCCTGAAAGACATATTTGCGCCGACTCCCCAACCGCTTGCCCAAAACAACTGTGAAATTTGCATATTTTTTAATTCAACAGTAAACGGTTCAAAACCTTTGTTCATTCCGCCATAACTTTCAAAATTAAACTGCGCTTCGGTTTCAATTTCAGCCGGGAAAACCGCTCCCGTAACTGCTGAAATTTTTTCTGATTGAAATGTGTACGCAATTGCTTTAAGCCAATTTTTTGAAGCGATCGCATCATCATCAATAAATGAAACTATTTCATAACTTGCTGATCTTATTCCGGTGTTTCGAGCATAATTTAATCCGGGAGTATTTTCGCGCACATACTTACAATTGAATTTATTTGCAACTTCAAAAGTGCTGTTATCTTTTGTGCAATTATCAACTACTATAATTTCAAAATTCATATAATCTGCTTCTGAAAGGCTTTTCAAGCACCTTTCGAGAAGCTCTGCTCTATCTCTTGTGCAAATTATCACACTGATAAAAGGTTCATATTTTTCATTTTGAAATTTGAAAATCTGTCCGGTTAAAACTTCTTTCCAGATTTTTTCCGAAAGTTTATTTTGAATTTCATTTTTTATAATTTCTTTTGAAAGAATTCCCGGTTGGGGAATCTCAAATTCCAATTTACCGAGCGGCAAAGAATCTTTAAAAATAAAAGCTTCAACCGAATCATATTTTTCTTCAATGATTTGGTCTGAAATCGGTCCGGCAATATTTATGTCAATTATTTTTTTAATCATCTTATTTTTTACTTTTGATTCCGTAAAATGTAATTTGCCAAAACCGGTGTAAATTCTTTTTGACAATGATCTTTTAAGAAATATTGAATGAAATCTCCTGTAACTTTTTGACTTCCTTCAACCGGATGAAAATCAATAAGATCATTTTGATTTATTGAAAGTTTTATGATCTTTTTATCTGCCGGAATTACTATCTTACCAAACGATCTTTGTTTTAATAAATTTTTGATATCAATTTTTACAAAATCTTTTTTTACACCTACTGATTTTTCATTTTCAATCCATGCATAAAATTCTTTTTCTGAATTATAAGATCGTGCAATTCCTCGCCAATAATTGTATTCAAATAAAACACCGGTTAATTTTTCCCAAAGTGAATTAAGCTGCATAAATTCTACGAGTGCTATCATTTTTAAAATCATCTTTTGAAAAATTTCGAAAGAATCATTTTTCATGAATGAAAATTTTCTGATAATTTTTTGAATTAATTTATGCCAGCCGTAAAGTTTATAAGGAACTTTAAATAATATCGGTTTTAAAGCCGGTGATTTTTTACACATTCTGATATTTGCATCAGATTCATCGCGTAATCTAAAAAGCCATTTTTTTAAGTCATTTGTTTCATGATGATAACCAATAGCTTTTTGCGAAAAAACAAATTTTACGTTTTCTTTTATCAGTCTGAATCCGAATTCATAATCTTCAAGCCGGTTAAAAAATTCGTTAAAGCCATTCATCTTATTAAATAAAGGAGCAGGAATTGAAAAATTTCCGCTGAAAAAATCCTGAAATGTAAATCTGTATCCTTTTTTACTCATCTGATAAAATCTATCTTCCCACCATCTTCTTGCCCTGCGCTGCCATAAAGTCGGGTTTTCCGGAATTACAGGTTTCGAATATCCAAGAACTATTTTGTTGTTACCACAAAGTTTTAAATGAGTGTGAATCAAATTTTTTCCTGCAATTATATCATCATCTAAAAAAAGAAGATAATCTCCTTTTGCTTTTGAAGCTCCCAAATTCCTTGATGACGCAGCATTTCCCGCTCCGTTTTCAATAACGCTTATTGCAACAGGAAATGAGTTTTGCATTGCTCTTATTACCTCAGCAGTGCCGTCTTTGCATCTATCTGCTACGACAATGATCTCATAATTTTCTTTAGGATAATTTTGTCCTGCCAAAGAATACAAACATTTACAAAGCTGCTCTTTTCTGTTATGTGTCGGAATTATTACACTTAAATAATACGGATTCATTTTGCATTCATAATTTTATAATCTGATTCTGATCCGGAATTTTCTTTTTCAATTAATCTTAATTTTTCTTCAGTATCTTTTAAACTTTTAAAATACCTGTAACTGCCGGTTAATGCTCCCCGGAATTCTGCAAAGCTTAAATTCAGGGCGATTGAATTTTTTCTTTTAAAGATTGAACGCAGCAAATTTTTTACATGATAATTGAAAAACCAAAGTGTTCCGAAAATAATTAATTTGAATTCTTTCTCCTTAAAAAGCGCGCGAGTCCACCAGGCAAAAACTCCCGCTCCATAACTGTAAAAAGTATTTTCGAGTGATTGCATATCGCTTCTGTGCCGGTGCCAGACGAGTGCATCGGGTTCATAAACAATTCGGAATCCTCTTTTCAAAATTCTGTAAAAAAATTCCTGATCGCCGCCGCTTAAAGTTAAAGTTCCGCAATCAAGATGTTCATCAAATAATCCTATTTCACTTAGTAAACTTCTTCTTATTGCCATATTTACGCCGGCACCGATTTTTCCTGCTGCTATAGGATTTGTATTTACAAAATCGTATTCTTTTCTTTCGTAACCTCTGCCAAATCCATTGGTTTCCTCAAAAATAATTTGAGCTTCGTTTTCCAATTCGATCGGCATTGTAATTCCGGTTACCGCAGCAGTTAAAGGATCTGAAAAATTTCTAACAAGTTTTTGCAGCCAGTTCGGATCAACCGCAGCATCGTCATCCGTGAAAGCGATTATTTCGCCTGTGGATTCTTCAATTCCCGTATTTCTTGCAAAATCCAATCCCGGAATTTCCTCATAAACATATTTTACTCCGGGATATTTTCTTACCAAATTTCTTGTGCTTGAATTTGATGGAGCATTATCAATCACTAGGATTTCATATTCCGGATAATTGATTTTTATAAGACTGTTTAAACATTTTTCAAGATCTTCAGTTCTGTTTCGAGTGCAAACAATTACAGAAACGCTAGGTTTTGTTTCCTGTAAATCTTCTTCAAAAAGTTCGGCTGATTTTTTTTGCCAGAGCTTAAATGAAAGTGATTTGACAAAATCTTTTAGTTCAAGAATATCAACTTTGCAATTTATTAATTCAAAGATTTTATGTGCCAGTAAACTTTCATTATATTTGAAAAGAATAAGTGCATGTGTGTACTCCGGAAATTCCGGCAGCGATTTAAGTTCATCAATCTGAACTTGAAAAACAGCTATTCTTTTCTTTTTATTTTCCATAATTTCTATTAATTAAATTGCAATCGGAATTTCATTGTTCATGCTGTTCATATACAGGTCAACAGTTTCGTGTGAATTTCCAAAATGAATTATTGAACCTTGATGAAGCCAAATTGCTTTATCGCAAACTCCGGTCACATCATGCAAATTGTGAGTTACTAAAAGCAGCGTAGTTCCTGATTCACAAATCTCATGAATTTTTTGATAGCATTTTTTTTGAAAATCGGAATCGCCGACGGCTAAAACTTCATCAACAATAAAAAGATCGGGATTCGCATTTACTGCAATTGAAAATCCTAATCTTGTAACCATTCCCGATGAATAATATTTTAATGGAGTTTCCAAAAATTCACCGACTCCGCTAAAATCAACTATTTCATCAAACTTGTTTTTTAATTCATTTTTTGAAAGTCCGTTAAAAAGCCAGTTTAGTTTTATGTTTTCCCTTCCGGTAAGTTCAGGATAAAAACCAACGCCCAATTCAATTAAAGCAAGCATTTTTTTTGAATAAATATTTATAACGCCGCTGTTTGGTTTGTAAATTCCGGCAATAAGTTTAAGCAAAGTTGATTTTCCGCAGCCGTTTTTTCCGATGATTGCAACTTTTTCGCCTCTGTTAACGCTGAAACTTATTTCGCGAAGTACATCCCATTCGTTTTTTCTTTTATCTTTTTTCGCCAAACCTGCAAAAGCTTCTTTTAAAGAATGACTTCTATCGTAACTTTTAAATTTTTTCGTTACTCTTTGGCAATCAATTATTTTGTTATTCAAGTTTATCATGTAAGCTCTGCAAATGTTCCTTTGTATTTTTCAAAAACAGTAAACCCAATCATAAGAAATAAAGCTGAACTTATAAGCACTGCAATTACGCTGAAAATATCCGGAACGGTGTTAAAATAAAATATGCTTTGATACAATCTAATAATGTGAGTAAAAGGATTAAGCATCAAAATATTTTTCAGATTTCCTGGAACCGCATCAAGTGAATAAAAAATCGGCGTTAAAAAGAAAAGTATTGTTCCGGCAATTTGAACAAGTTTCGGAATATCTTTAAAGAAAACTGAAAAGCACGAAATTATCAGTGAAATTCCCGTAACAAAAAGTACATGGATAAAAATTATTGCCGGCAAAAGTAAAAGATTTAAAGTAAAAAATTGATGATTTCCTAAAATTAAACTTCCAATTATGTATAAAGTTAATCCGATAAAAAAATCGAAAAGAGGAAGCCCTACGTTTATAATTGGTAAAATTTCATTTGGAAAAGAAATTTTTGTAATCAAATATTTACTTTGATTTATTGATTCGCTTGCACTTGTAAGTGCCGTTAAAGTAAAACTCCATGCTAAAAATCCGGGAATTAAAAACAGATGATAATTTTCCATTCCCATTGGGATCATATATGAAAAAACTACCCAATAAGTGGCAATGTAAACCACAGGATTTACTAAAGTCCACATCAATCCCAACACGGAGCCTGCGTGACGTAATTTCAGGAAAGCCCAAAACAACTCGATGCAAAGATCCTTATAACGCCAAATTCTTTGTATTTGTCTCATTAGCGTAATAACGCACCGTTAATTTTTATTATAAATTCGTATTGCTTAAAAAAAGAAGTGAAATAAACAACACCTAAAATAGGGTATTGTTTTCGCCCTTATTCTAAATTTATAAGAAAGGATTTAAATTGCAATAGAAGTGATATTAATAATTTTGAAATAAGATAATTAATCTTAAATTCAGTAAAATTCCATAAAATAAACTGTTTTAAACAAAAAAACCGGAAAAACATTTTTCCGGTTTAATTAAAATTTATGTGTGATTTTTAATAATCTTAGAAATCCGCACCAAGTGAAATGTAATAACGTGGTTTGGAAAATGAATCGAAATCATAGGTCCAGGCAACGTCAAATCTTAGCAAAAAGTACAAGAAAAATATTCTTGCTCCAAATCCTGTTCCCATCAAAAGATCTTTTGTTCGCAGGTTATCATTTTCTTTATGGAAAAGTTGCAAAGATTTATTACTATCCCAAGCTGAGCCGGCATCAATAAATGCGGTTCCTAAAATATTTTGGAAAAGCAGCGGAATCGGTCCGGTCACTAAATATCTGATAAGCGGCATTCTTAATTCAAGATTAACAAGCGCATATTTTGTTCCGATCTTTTCAGCGTAATTATATCCTCTAAGAGGTAAGCCGGGAGTTAAGAATGCAAAATCGGAAGCACTTTCCAAAGGAATTTCACCGGTAGTAAATTTTCTGTTTATCCAATTATCAGTTCCACCGATAAAAAATCTTTGCGGATTTTCGCCACCTGAATAACCGCCTGAAATTCTGAATGCGAATGAATTATCATACCAAAATCTGGAATAATTTCTATAATCCCATGTAAATGAATAAAAACTTAGATCTTTACTTCCTGAAATAGGATTTCCGAATAATGATAAATTGTAACGGGTTCCATCAATTGGAGATGTGTATCCCCAAAGAACATTATCATGAACAAAACTTAATGATGGGACAAAATAAGTAACTTTATCAAGATCTTCATTTACGTTATCCAAATTTTCTGAAGATAAATTTAAAAGACTTAAATTTCCATCAACTCTGTAAAACTTATTTATCGGATAACTTGCAGAACCCACCAATCCGTAATTTCTGAATCTGAAAAGATTTGAACCTATTCCTCTATTCAAAAATACAAATCTTGCAGTATGAAATCCTTCAACTCCAAAATCCATTCTTTTCGGCAAATAATAATAAGCCAATCCGTAATCGCTGTTTTTCAAATCAATCTGTAAACTTGTTACACCGATAAGTCTGTGATTGCCAAGAACATCACTGAAAGAAAGAACAGTTGTTCCCAATAATCCGTATAAAGTGCTGTAACCGGCATTTGCGTAAATAATATCCGGAGAAAAAGTAATTTTATATTTATTAACAACGTAATTGCCGTTTGTATCTAAATTTTCATCCAGATTAAATTGCGGTCTTTGATTTGTAGTTGCACTATCGTATTTGAAATAATCTTTATTGAAAACATAGCTTTTATATTTGCTGTCAACCGTATCTGTTTTTATAGCTTCTTCATTATATTCTCCGGTAAAAACGCTTGTGCGTAAAGATGAATTTTCCGAAGAAGTTGTATCATTTACGGATTCGTTATTTCCGGCAATTTTTAAGGTATCATTTAGCAGCGAATCAGTTGGAGCCGTGGCGATCAAAATTTCAGCTAGTAAAGTATCATTTTTTGTTTGCAATGAATCGCCCAATTCAAATTTTTGCGCATCCGAAATTTTTATACTATCCTGAAGTTTATTTTCTTTTTGCAAAAGTTTTACAAAATATTTTGTCGGCTCCAAATTGTTTTTATCGGTTTTCGGTTCAAAAGGATTTGTCATTAAAAAGATATTGTATGCTGATTCATACATTGAACTGAAAACTAATTTTTTTCCGTCTTTTGTTAAAGAAAGTTGATACAATCCGTTAAGTGAATTTGTAATAGGAATAATTCCGTTCCCGGCATTTTCAATTGAATCTGAATTTTCAGCGGAATTTGTAATTTTTAATTTATAAATATTATTTATTCCGTTGTAATCTGAAATAAAAAGAATTTCATTTCCATCGGGCGAAATTACAGGTGAACTTTCATCACTGAAAGGAAGATCAGTGATTTTTGTAATTTGTTTTTCCTGCAGATCAATTGAATAAATATCAGATTGAGAATAATCATGCTGAAACATGCTTAAAGTATCAGGCAAATTTCCGTTGATAAAATTTCCTCTATCAGATGAGAAATAAACTTTTCTGCCATCATGCGACCACGCAGGATCACTTTCACTGAAAAGATCATTTGTCACATTTTCAATTTTTTTCGAGTCAAAATTGTAAACATAAACATCGGATTGTTTTCCGTTATTTCCGATAAATGCAAGAGAATTTCCATCAGGTGACCATTTAACCGAAGCAATTCCATCGAATTTAATTGGCAAAGTTTCGCGTTTTCCGTTTTTAACTCTGATTACGTAAACAACATCATAACCGCCGCTTTTTGCAGCAAGCACAATTTTTTCACCATCCGGCGACCAATCCAAACCCGGAGTTAAAATATTGAGATCTTCAAAATCTTTTGTACGGTTTCCTTCAACAAGTTTTTTGATAACTTTCCCGTTAACGGCATCCATCAAAAATACATCAAAATAAAAATTTCTGTTTGAGATGAATGCAATTTTATCGCCTTGCGGAGAAATTGCCGGAGAAGTATTGTAAAATCCGCCAGCTTTTTTGTGATCTGTCAATCTTTTTGAAAAAACATCGGGATCATCTCTGGTTGCAATATCAGGCCAATATTTTTTCTTAAGATCTTTTTTCCAGCGTTCACTTAATTCTTCCGAATTTAAGCCGATTGAAGCTTTTAAACCTTCATCCAAACTGTTCAAACTTTTTGTTTTGTTGATTATTTCGCTAATCTTTTCTTCACCGTATTTTTCGGCTATGTAATTAAAAACCGACTGCCCGCCGCGATAAGCAAAATATCCGCCCAATCCTCTAATATCAGGAAGATATTCATTTATAATTGCATCACGAATGAACATATCTGTATTTGTATCCCATCCTAAAGATTGATATTCCGCCATTCCTTCATTGAACCAAAGCGGTAATTGAATGGAAATATTTTTGGAAATTATATTTTGAAGCGATCCGCCGTAAAACATATCATTTATTACCGCGTGAACAAGTTCGTGATGAATTACATGCCTGAAAGCTTTGTACGATCCTGTAAAAGGAAGCACAACTCTATTTTTGAAAAGTTCGGTAAATCCGCCAATACCTTCATCAAGACTTTGATCAATTACATTTGTTTCCTGAAAATCATTAGCCGATTTGTAAAAGATAAAGGTCATTCTGT